>CALPKO020000001.1 GCA_943324165.2 Bdellovibrio sp. ZAP7
ATTTGGAGCCAAACTGATCAGGAAAAGTTAGAACAAAGAAAAGCACAAATTCAAGAAGAAATTCGTGCACAAGAACGTTTATTAGAAAGTCAAAATTCGAAACAAAAATCTGTTGTCACCGTAATTGCGCAACAAACGGAAAAAATTAAATTGCGAGAAAAATTGATTTTTACGACTGAAAAACAATCAAAGTTGTTGAAAAACGATATGTATCTTAACCAATTATCAATCAATAAACTTAATCGGGAGCTTGTAGTCTTAAAAGAAGATTATACTCGAATGATTGTAAAATCATACAAAAGCCGTTCAGAACAAAGTCGGGCAATGTTTCTTTTATCGTCAGAAAACTTCTTACAAGCATACAAACGCGCGCAATACATGAAGCAATATGCGAGTTATAGAAAAATGCAAGGTGAAGAAATCAAAACAAAATCAGCACAACTTTTGACTTTTAATTCAAAATTAGAGGTTCAAAAAACAGAGAAACAAAAACTTATTGAAGAACAAGAACAAGAAAGATTAAAACTTGAACAAGAGAAAAAGGAACAAGAAATCCTTGTTAATTCAATCAAAAAAGAAAAAAAGAAAACACTTGCCGAGATAAAAAAGAAACAGCAAGAATCTCGAGCAATCGATAGACAAATCGACAAATTAATTCGAGAGGCAATTATTGAAGCCAATAAAAAAGCCGCCGAAGCCAATAGAAAAGCAAATCCGAAAAAAGTGGTGACAGCTGCCGAAACCAAAGCAATTGAAACTTCTACTAAAATTATTTTGACACCAGAAGCAAAAATAATCGCCGATAATTTTAAAGCCAACCGCGGAAAATTACCTTGGCCTGTCGAAAAAGGAACGGTTTATTCTGGTTTTGGCGATCAGCCTCACCCAGTATATAAAACATTAACGGTTCACAACAGCGGTGTAGATATTGCGACAGAAGATGGATCAAACGCAAGAGCCGTTTTTGGTGGAATCGTAACTAAAGTAATCGTTCTATCGCCCGTAAATAAAGCAGTTTTTATTCAACATGGTGACTATTTTACCGTTTATCAAAATTTGAGTAGTGTAAATGTGAGCAAAGGAGATAAAGTATCTATCAAACAAAGCTTAGGAAGAATCCGAACAAATGGTGATTCTGGTAAAACAATTCTGAAATTTATGATTCTTCAAAATACGACCCCAAACAATCCTTCAAGTTGGTTGTATAATATGTAAAATGCTTAAAATGAATAAAGTTTATTATTTGGCCTCTTGTGATACTTGTCGAAAAATCATAAAGGCGTTACCCAAAGACAATAATTTGGTTTTTCATGATATCAAGCAAGATCCAATTTCTGTTGAAGAATTAGCAGAAATGCGATTGCTGGCGGGAAGTTACGAAGCACTTTTTAGTAAAAAAGCACAATTGTACAAATCATTAGATTTAAAAAATAAATCTCTCAACGAAGAGGATTATAAAAAGTATCTTTTACAGCATTACACTTTCTTAAGCCGTCCAGTTTTTCTAATTAACGACAAAATTTTTATTGGCAATAGCCAACAAAATATCTTGCAAGTAATGAAAGCATTCGCAAATGTCTAAAAGAAACCTTGCCCTAGCCGGAGCTACTTTTGTTTCTTTAATTTATGGTGTTACTTTTACAGTCGCCAAAGATGTTATGCCACAATTTGTCCAACCTTATGGATTTATTTTGATGCGTGTTGGTGGTTCGGCACTGCTATTTTGGATGGTTTGGTTTTCTTTTATTATACAAAATCCTGAGGCAAACGAAAAAATTGATAAAGCTGATTTTCCAAGTATTATTTTAGCTGCTTTTTCTGGTGTAGCTTTGAATATGTTAACTTTTTTTAAAGGTTTAAGCTATACTTCTCCAATTTCTGCTGCGGTAATAATGGTTACAACACCTATAATTGTTTTGTTGCTTTCTGCACTTATCATGAAAGAAAAGATGCAAAAACAAAAAGTGTTTGGTATCTTTTTAGGACTTTTCGGAACAGCATTTTTAATTGTTTATGGAAATAAGGCAATTCGGAACGCATCAAATGAAAGTTTAGGCAATTTGTTGGTTTTTATAAATGCTGTTTCTTATGGATTTTACCTGATAATAGTTAAGAAATTAATGAACAAATACAATGCTTTTACGTTTGTAAAATGGATTTATTTATTCGGATTTTTGATGGTGTTACCTTTCGGTTTTAACGAATTTCAGGCGGTTGATTGGGCAAATGTTCCAAACTTAATTTATTGGAAAATAGCTTTTGTAATTGTATTTTCAACCTTTTTCACTTATTTGTTAAATCTACTTTCCATGCGCGAATTAAAACCGACTACCGTTGCCGTTTTTATTTATTTGCAACCTGTGTTTGCGACAATTTTCGCGATTGGTTTAGGAAAAGACGAATTAAATTATGTCAAAATTGTTGCGGCAATCTTAATTTTTATTGGCGTTTATTTGGTAACAAAAAAGAAAATTATTTAAAAGGTAATAGTAACTTCAATTTGTTTTTTTAACATAATATGGCTTCATAAATAATTGAATGATTAAAAATACAATCATGCATAAAGCTGCAAAAACCTTGTTACACCGATGAAACTCATTATAAACTACAAAATTGTGTTTCAACAAATTGATTTTTGATGCCGATATGGAATCTTTTCTAATTCGGTAAATTGCCAAGCTTTCAGGAACGGGTTTTGCTGTTTTTATTTTTTTTAAAACAGTCAGCCACATCATCCAATCTTGGCGTTTTCGAATGGTCGAAATTGGTATTTTACCGAAATAATTTGAGTCATAGATACCAGTTAAGTTACCTACAAAGTTGCAAAAAAACAGTTGAGCGTAGGTTAAATTTTTTGGAGCCGTTACAGTTTTGTGCAATAAATTTCCATTCTCGTCCATACAATCATAAAACGAAAAGGTAAAAAATTGATTATTTGTTATTAAAAATTCGATTTGGATTTTTAATTTGTTCCTTTTCCAAAAATCATCAGCGTCTAAAAATGCAATGTATCTGCCTTTTGATTTGCTTAAACCAAAATTTCTTGCGATTCCAGCCCCACTATTTTTATCAAGTTCAAAAAGTTTGATTCTGTTGTCTTTTGATGCCATTTCTTTAACAATCTCGACTGTTTTATCTGTCGAAAAATCATCAACAATAATCATTTCCCAATTGGTATAATTTTGGTTTAAAACAGATTGAATTGTTTCTGAAATAAATTTTTCTGAATTAAAAGATGGCGTGATGATGGAAACTAATTCTTCCATTTTAATAGGCTTTTTTATCTCCACGAATTGCATTAACAACTGTAAGTACAATAATTTTTATATCCAATAAAATCGACCAATTTTCCATGTAAAAGATATCATACTTTACTCTATAAATGATGTCTTTATCGTTTTCAACTTCGCCTCTAAATCCGTGCGTTTGTGCCATTCCGGTAATGCCGGGTTTCACAAAATGGCGTACCATGAACTTATCTACTTTAAGTGCAAATCGTTCAGTTTCGCTAATCATGTGTGGCCTTGGTCCGACTACTGGCATTTCTCCAAGAAAAACATTGAAAAATTGCGGTAATTCGTCCATACTTGTTTTTCTGATGAAAGTGCCCATTCTTGTAATGCGAGGATCATTTTTAGAAACTTGTTTTAAATCTGCTGTTGCATTGATTTTCATCGAACGAAATTTGTAACACGAAAATTCTTTGTAGTTTAAACCGTTGCGTTTTTGTTTGAAAAAAACAGGCCCTCTTGACTCTAATTTTATTAAAATTCCCATAATCGGAATCAACCAAGACAATACAAAAACTATGATCATGGTTGAGAAAATCAAATCGAAAGTGCGTTTTATCAATTGATTCAGTCGATCGTCAAGTGGAATTGCACGTAAAGAAAGTATCGGAATATAGGCATAATAATCCAATTTCATGTTTTGAACAAAATAATCTTTGTCGTTGGGAATAAATTTTAAAATTTTCAGATTATTATCTGCAAAATCTATAAAATCACTGATTTGCTTTTCAGTTAAATCGGCGATTGCACAGTAAATTTCATCTATTTTATCATCTTCTTTTTCGTTTTTTATAAAATTAAACACCTCGTTAAGAGGGAGTTTTTTATCGGTATCTAAATTAAAATCTTTTACCAATCTATAACCGTAATCTGGATTGTCTTCAAAAAAACGGATCAATTCATTGGTTCTGATTTGGCTTCCGATAACGACCACTTTCCTGTAATTTCCACCAAAAAAGACCCGGTATTTTTTAAGAAAATAAAAAATAAATAGTTTGAAAAAACTAATAGGAAAGAAGCAAAATAAAATATAGTTAGCAATTCTGAAAGATTGTACATTGTTAAAATAAAACCCTGAAAAAGAATAACATAAAATAGCAAAAACCATAAATTGCTTTACAGTTTTTTCAACAATCGAAAGTCCTTTCGTAAAGCGATAAACTTCGTAAAAACCGAGGTTTAAAGCTAATATTGTCCAACCTGTTCCGGCAAACAGATAAAAATAGATAAAATGATAATCGTTTGGTAAAATTAAGGTTACAAATACGACAATAATTGATAAATCAAATAAATAAGTAAAAGGGCGAATGTAACCAGAATACCTTCCTGAATTGCTTTTCATTAGTTGATGATATACTTCGAAAAATCTTTGTGTTCTTCCTTTAATAGCGCTTCTGTAGAAAGCGATTTAAAATAATCGTAAGTAATTTTCATACCCTCGGCTCTGTTAACTTTTGCTTCCCATCCTAAAATTTCTCGCGCTTTTGTCGTATCGGGTTGGCGTTGCAAAGGATCATTAATTGGCAATGGATGGTAAACCACTTTTTGATTGGTGCCAGTGAGTTTTATAATCTCTTCTGCAAAATCTTTGATGGTAATTTCATCGGGATTTCCAATATTTACTGGCAATGAGTAATCAGAATGTAGCAACCTAAAAATACCTTCTACTTGATCGTCAACATAACAAAAAGACCTCGTTTGCATGCCATCTCCAAAAATTGTTAAGTCTTCGCCACGCAAAGCTTGCCCTATAAATGCTGGGATTACTCTTCCATCGTTCAATCTCATTCTTGGTCCGTATGTATTGAAAATTCTCACGATTCTCACCTCCAAACCATGAAAAGTATGGTAGGCCATTGTGATAGATTCTTGAAAACGTTTAGCTTCATCATAAACTCCTCGCGGGCCTATGGTGTTGACGTTACCATAATAATCTTCGGTTTGAGGATGAACCAAAGGATCGCCATAAACTTCAGAAGTTGAAGCAATTAAAATCCTTGCTTTTTTATTTAACGCCAATCCCAAAAGGTTATGAGTTCCCAATGAACCTACTTTTAAAGTTTGAATTGGAATTTTTAAATAATCAATTGGACTTGCTGGTGATGCAAAATGCAAAATGTAATCTAACTCTCCAGGAATATGAACAAATTTAGTAATGTCGTGGTGGTAAAATTCAAAATGTTCTAGTTTAAAAAGATGTTCGATATTTTTTAAATCGCCTGTTATCAAATTGTCCATCCCGATGACGTGATAATCCTCTTTTATAAATCTATCGCAAAGATGAGAACCTAGAAACCCTGCTGCGCCCGTGATGAGTATTCGTTTCATTAATTTATGTATTTGCTTTTTTCAAAACGTTTTGTCCATTCAGCATACAATAAATGGTTATAAAAAACATAACACCACGTTGTCTGCAAAAAAATGACTCCGACAAAAATAAGATTATCATAGTGATTGCAAAAGCAATATGAAGAAAATCTTTTTGTTGCCAACCATTTTTTAAATTAAAATACAACATTCCAAGTAAAATTAAAAATCCAAAAAATCCTAATTCGGCAAAAGTTTGTATGTATTGATTGTGAAAATTAAATAGTCCATAACCTAAAAAAAGATTGTGCTGATTAGCCTTTTCTTTAATTTTTTCTTGTGTTGCATTGAAACCAAAACCTGTAAAAAAAATGTTTTGTTCAGTTAGCATTTCTTTAAAAATTCTAATTTGATAAACCCTCAATGCCGTTCCGGGGAAAAAATGATTTTGTTGAAATTCACTATTATTCCATGCTTGTTTTAGGCTAACATTATATACTTTTTCATTTGGATTTCCGATTGAACTGTTAACGGTATTGTCTAAAAAAGCAGTTTGATATTCAAGCAAAAAACGTTGTTTTACTTCTTTTACAAACAAAATAGAAAAAAGCAAAAATGAAGATACAGCAATAATTGTAGTTGATTTTACACCATTGGGAATTTTTGCAAAAAACGAATAATAACATATAACCAACAAGAAATCAATTGTTATTATACTTTTTGAAGACAATAAAAAAATCAAAATAATCAAAATTAGTAATGCTGTTTTTTCTATCAATAATTTGCATTCTGTCGTGATAAAATAAAACAAAGCGAATGAAGTAAAAACAGATACATAAATTGCATTTAAATCCAATGTTACCAATTCATGATAAAAAAAGACTGATTTATTCCCTGTTTCTAAAAATCGAATAACGGCATTCGTGAAGTAATAAAGTGCAAAAATGACCATTGCAAAACTAAAAATTCGAAATGCCTTTCGAAAATCTTCTTTGGTTAATTTTGGCATAAACAAAAACGCCAAAGGAATAAACAAAAAGCTCAATTCTTTTTGCAAAGCACTTGAAGTCAATTTAAAATCGCTTGTCCAAGTTAAAGACAGAAGCATAATAATAAAAAAGGCAATTGGCAGAATGAGGAATTTAGAAAAAATGATTTTGGTTTTTGAAATATAGGAAAATGCTACTGCCACAAAGAGAATACTCGTGATGCTTCCAAAAATATATTTTAGCGGAATTGCAGCTAAAATTGCAGCTAAAAGATAAATAAAAACAGAAGATTGATTCGTTAAATTACTGATTTTCAGACAAGCAGTTTTTAAATAATTGTAGGTATTTTCCATTTATTTTATCCCAATTGAACTCGCTTTCGATAGCGTCGAAGTTATTTTGAATGAGATGCAAGTTATCATTTTTTTTGATTTTAAGAGTTAAATTTTTAACTTCTTCTGCATTTGAAAAATAATAAGCATTTTCTCCTAAAATAGCTTTGTTAAAATCGTTGTTGTGAGCAAAAATAAATGCCTTGGATGCCATGGCTTCCAGTAAAGATGGATTTGTCCCGCCAACGGAATGTCCGTGAAAATAAAAGTTAGAAAACCACCTCAAATTGTCCAAGTGTTCTTGGTTATAAACTGCTCCGATGAACCTTATGTTTGAATAATTTTTGAATTTCTCTTTCAAATAATTGCCGAAATTTGTGTTGTGATTTCCAATAACCAAAAAGGGCATTTTTTCATAGCTAAAAACGATACCGTCGAGAATGGTTTCGATATTGTTTTCAGGCTCAAGTCGTGCAATGATTAAATTATAATTTTCCAGTGACACTTCATAATTATCTAAAATAGAGATGTTTGGATTAGAAAACTGATGCGCCCCGTACGCAATATAAGTTGAAGCTTTGTTGTACTTTTCTAGTATGTATTTTTGAATTCCGATAGAATCTGAAATTAAATAATCACTGCTTTTAACTGCTAACTTTTCGGCCAATTGCAATACTTTTTGAACAGGTTTTGCATATTTAGTTCTTTTCCATTCTAAACCATCCATATTCGTAATTATGATTGGTTTTTTGGGTAAAAGCTTATACCAAACTGAACTACTGGTGTAGCCCAATTGCAAAATAATATCGAAATTTCGTTTCCGGGCATCTAATATGCAATTCAAATCATACATAAACTGGCCGGCTGTTCCAATTTTAAATTCTGGATCATATTGATGAAGGATGTTTACGCCTTTAAACGTTTTTTCTTGATAAGGATGATTATGCGAATTATAGACATAAACTTCTTGTTCATTTTCAGCCAAATAAACTGAAAAATATTCTGCAAATTGCTCAAAACCTCCGTAATGATTTGGAACTCCGCGTGTTCCTAGAATGGCTATTTTCAAAATTATTAACTTGTTTTAGTGATGGCTGTTTTTATAAGAATTAAGTTTTTTGCAACTATTTTCTTGATTACATCTGATTTAATTGGAACTAAACTTTAAATGTAGTTTATAAAATCGCATCAAATATTCCTTCTATTTTTTTTGTATAATGCTCTACTGAAAATTCTTTTATTGCTTTTTCATATCCTTTTTGTCCAAAAGACTTCCTTAATTCTTCGTTTTCAATCAGTTTTTGTAATGCAATTATTAGCTCATTCACATTTCTCGGCTCTACTAACAAACCTGTTTCATTGTTTACAACAATTTCTGATAGTCCGCCATGATTTGATGCTACAACCGGTTTTTTCGCAAGCATTGCTTCGACTGCAACTAGTCCAAATGGTTCGGGTTCGGTAGATGGAACCACTGCTATATCGATACTTTGCCAAAAGTCAGCAATGTTTTCTTGAAATGGAATAATTGCTACTTTTTCTATAATATTACACTCCGCAATTTTATTCTGCAAATCTGCTACTAAATAGTCTTGATTTGGAGGCGTTGAACCAATAAAAACCAATTTAATGTTGGTATTTAATTTTGCTAATTCTACAAATCCTTCAAGAAGTATGGCTTGCCCTTTCCAACTGTTTATCCTTCCTATAAGCGCAATTACTATTTCATGTGAATTGGCATTAAAAAAATCTAAACGAATTCTTTGTATCTCTTTTTCGGGTAAACTTTCTTTTATACTTTCAAGTCCATTCAAAATTACAACTGATTTTCTAGCAATAATCTTATTAACATTCCAAAATTTACTTGTTGCAAATGAATTATAAATTATCTTGGTATTAGCTTTAATTTGAATTAATTTTAAAAAAAAGTGCTTGATTAATTTTGGCGATTCAATAATCTCGTGGATGTGCCAAATGTGTTTGATTTTTCTTTTTCTCGCATAATTAATTCCCAAAAGCACAGCCAAAGTATTTGAATAAATGATATCAAAATGATGTGTTTTATGAAGAATATCCATCGTTGAAACTGCTTTCTTGCTATCATTTAAAAAATTATAAATTTCTTTGACAGAAAACATTTTTCTGTGTAATTTTAAAACGGGAGCTATAATTACTTTTATATTTTCATTTTCTAAAGCAATTTTTAATGGACCCTCGGTTGGCAAAATTACTACCGAAGTGAATCTTGTTTTATCGAGGTATTTTAGTAAAAACAGTAAAGTTTTGTCAGAACCATACATTTCTCCAGATTGGTGTATAAAAAGTAAATTTATCATTCTAAAATTAATTAACAATAACGCCTATTTATGATTTTTTTTAACCTTGTTTTCGACTTTGCGAATCAGAAATTAGTAAACTTTTTTAATCGTTCTCAAGCTTTAAAGCATTGTTTTCTTTGATTATTATTTCTCTTAATGCAATCAAAAATCCAATTATAATTGATTTATTGTCTAATTTGAGATAGAAGCCCATAAATACCCAATTGGATACAATCAAGAATATACTACTGCCTATTAAAAGTAAATTTATATTTGTTACCAATGGAATAGTTGATTTTGGTTGACGGTATAAAATTATTAAAAATATTATTAAAGTTATAACTCCAGCGATTCCTGCTTTCAGAAAAACAGTCATAAAACCATTGTGGGCAATCGGAATATACTGAACTTCTGAACCGTCAGTGGTATGAATTCGCCGGCCCAAATTTAAAGTAGAACCAAGTCCTTCTCCAAAAAGAACAGCGCCAATACCGTTAGACGATACTTGTTTTACAGCTATAATATTCTCGAAAGACCGATAATTATCATTAAAATCTTTCCAATCATCTCTATTAATACGCGTTTTAAGCGCTTCTTCGGGAGCAATTTTTATTTTGTACAAAAGTCTGTTAACTCCATCTCCTGTTCGGTTTGGGTTATAATTTAAAATTAAAGAATAAGAAACTAAAGCAGTAATGATTAAAGCTGTTAAAACTTTTATGGTTGTTTTATTTAAAATTAAAAATCCTTTCATTGCCAAAATCAAAATCAAAAACTGAATCATATTGGTTCTAGCAAAATAAGTTAAACTAGAAAAACCAATGACCGAAGTGAAAAGAAAAATTTGTTTTTTAGAAAACGTTAATTCAAATTTTTTGTGAAACATTAATAAAATTAGAATGTAAATCTCGTAATCGCTAAAAAATCCTCCTTTTGATCTAATTAAATTTAGGTCAAGCGATTTGAATTTAAAAAACGCGAAAATTAGCAATCCAATATGAATCAGGGCAATTGTAAATCCAGCATAAACTAAGATTCGAAATCCCTTTGATGATGGATACCTGCAAAGTTGGTAACCTATAAGCAATCCTAATACCGGTTTTGCTAGGTATGTAAAATCCCTTATTATGGGAAACAATCTATAAGAATAAATAAAAATGGAAGGTATAAATGAAATAAATAAAATAGCGGTGAAAAGGGAAACATATACTAAAATAGTTGGCGAATATTTTTGTTTGATTGTAAGTAAAAAAGTAATTGTCCAAATCAAAAAGGTTAACTCATAGGTCTGAAATAGTGAAAGTACAATACAAATTAGAAACAGAAAGGTGTTTAACGATATGTTTGAAAACTTAAATTTCATTGAAAAGTATTGTTTTTTGCTAAAATAACATTTTGTTTTATACGAAATTTAGATTTTTAGTTTTTTATTCAAATCTAGATAACTTGCATAAAAATATAGCACTATAAATAAAATTTCCGAAATAGCAATTGCTACAATAACACCAATTAAAGCAAGACTATCTAATAAACTCACAATCAGAAAAATATTGACAAGAGTAACAAAAATAGCAATTTTGATATAAACTTTATTTTTATTTGTAACAAACATTAATTGCTCCAGATAGAGAGACAAAGCCATTAATAACGGAATGATTAATGTGAATCGAAAAATACGCGCTAAAGAAATTATATTTTCAACGGAAACATTAAAAAATTGTAAAATTGGAATTGTAAAAAAATACATTACCAAAAGGGACGCAGTTACAATAATAAAATTAAATGACACATATTTCTTCCAGTATCTAAAACCTTCCATTGTATTCATACTGATTTTATAACAAACGCTTGGGAAAAAATACTTAAGATAAACTTGAATAAACGTGCGATAAAGCGTAATTACTTGTTCAACTATTTTGTACTGACCTGCTATTGAAAACCCCAAAAAGTAACTAGACATTAGCATCGGAGAAAGTTGTCTTGTTGATAAAAACAATTGAGAAACACAAAAAGAAAAATCTTGTTTTATAATTGTTTTTACAACTTTAAAATTAGGCTTGATAAAGTTGAATTTATATTTGTGTTTAACAACAATGAGCCCGATAATATTACACATTAAGGAACTAAAACCTAATATAAAATTAACCAAAAAGTAATCACCTTCATGTTTTATAAAACTGAAAATGAGAATGATATAAATTGATTTTGAAAAAACATTTACTAGGCTTGATTTTTTAAAATCTTCCAAACCTTGCAAAAACCAAACGGGGTTAAAAACTTGAGCAAAAACAATGGTCAAGCTGAAGAAGAAGAGTTTTTTTTCTGAATAAAAAAAAGGAATAAAATAAATAAGGAGCGTTCCGATTACAAGTGCAATAGAAAACAAAAAAAACTTTGTATATAGTGTTGTCGACAAGATACGCTCTAATTCGTTTTTGTCTGATCTGCTTTCGGATACTTGTTTAGTTCCTTTTATGTCAAATGCGTAATCTACTATTAGAATTAAGAACATCGAGAGTGCAAATCCCAACCCAACTTTTCCAAAACCTTCTATATGGCATGTTTTAACAATATATGGCGCAACAACTAATGGACTTAATAAATTGAAAGCCTGTCCTATGCCGTAGATAATAAAGTTTGCCTTGACCTTAAGAATGAGCTTTGCAAATAATTGTTTTATCATTTTATATCCAGAAATGAATTAAAACGGGTTTTGGAGTTTGTTCGTATATTCCAGCAACATAATAGTTATATTCTGGAACAAAACTGGTTATTAATGCAATAATTTCTTTTGGGTCGTTTTGTGTATGGTAGGTTGTAATTGCGATTTTTGGTTTGTTTCTTTTGATCGTTTCGGCAGCACCTTTCAGCATTTCTTGTTCAAATCCTTCAATATCTGCTTTTAAATAGGTAATTTTTTGATTTTGATTAAAAATAGTGTCAATCTTGTGAATAGGAATTGTACTTAAATTTACATTATTTTCTGCAGAAATAGCTCCATCAAGTGAATTTTCATCAAAGCTAATCATCCCGTCTTCATTTCCAACTGCACAATTATAAATAGTTGTTTTGTTGGCTTCATTTTTAAATGTTTTGTGCAAGGTATTAAAAAACGCGACGCTTGGTTCAATCATGTAAATGTGTTCGCATTTATCGATTACTGTCAATGGCATTAATCCTTCTGCAGTGCCAATATCCAATAAGACTTCTCCTTGTTCAATCTCGGTATGTTGCTTTTGATAATAATGCCAATCGTTGGTATCAAAAGTTTCTGCAACCACTTGATCTAATCGATCGATTGTAAATTTTCCGGGCCAATATAATTTTTTAGAAAAATTTTTAAAAGTAACCTCGTATTCGTTATTAATGTGCTCTATTTTACCGATAAACTTTAAGGCTATAGTATGTACTTTTGGTTTTCCTAAAAACTGCAACAGTTGAGAAAAAGTTACATTATTTTTATTTACAAAAAGCCAAAAAAAAAGTATTTTTATTCTTCGCATTGCTGTTTATAGTAGTGTGAATAGATTTTTTCAAATGTATAAATAATTTATCATTTGAACTCTGATAATTGAAAAAAACCATAAATCAGTTAGTGTGATTTATGGTTTTATTGTTTATACGTACAAGAATTTATTTTGAAATTTTTGAAATTTCTGTTGTAAAATCTGTGTTTGAATACATCATCGGATCAAACTTATTGTCTTTTTGTTTTACTGGAAAAATTTTAGAAGTCACTTTGTCAACTTGCACAAAATTTTCATCAGGAGTGAAGAAATTAAAAAATTCTGCACCTTTTAAGGTAAATGACTTATCTTTAAATGCTACCTTCAAACTATTTACTAAAATTTCTTTGTGTTCTTTTTGACCAAAATCGAAACGAATTTGAGTTGGATAAACACCTTCTGGCAAATTAAATACAATATCTTGTGCATTTTCATTTCCTTTTACTCCTACCCAAACAGAGTTTTGTTCCTCATAAGGACTTTGCGGATCATTACTTTCTTTAAAGAATATTTGAAAGTCATCATCTTCTTTAACAACTGCATTTAAAGTAAGATTAAATAATTCAGGAGCGTTAGCTAATATATTTTCTTCCGCTTTGCCCTCTTTTTTACAAGAAAATAGCGACGTTACTACTAAAAATAATACAAGAAATTTAAGTGTTTTCATATTTTATATTTTTTTGCAAATTTATACTTTTTATTAATATTTATAATTAATTTATAATAATTTTTCTTTTTGATGGGACAAAAATATTTTCTCCATTTGTTTTCTTAATAACTAATCCAACTAAATAAGTTCCCTTTGATAAGTTACTTGTGAATATTACACTGTTAAATCCTGAATTATTTAAATTCTCTTTTTTGAAATGAGTTGTAATATCAGTACGTTCTTCTGTGTTTAACTTGATTTCAAATTTCAAATCATTGTTCTGAAGTAGAAGATAAATGGAGTCGTTCTTATTGTTGTTAATTCCATCGACGAAAGCCCATCCCCTTGTTTTTATAATGTTATTTTCAAAGTTAAAAGAATCAAAAAAATAATTAATTGGTTTGTTAGCTGTTAATTTATAATCAATTGGTTCAAGTTGGATAATTTTTTGGTTTTTAAAATGTAATTTAACTGAATCCAAAAATGTTTTTGTTATGAAATTCTCGTGGAAATTACGAGAAGATAACTTTTCATTTTTTTTATAAATAAAAATATAATTATCCATCAAATGAACATCGACAATTTCTTTTTTTAATAAAACATCAAAAGCATTTAAATGTTTTTTTGTTGTTATAAATAATCTTCGGGAATTAATTATTCCTTTTTTTAACTCAATTAATAAATTCGACGAAAACTCTTGCCCTTTTTTAATATTAGCTCGAGCAACATAACCATTTGAAATTGGTTTTTTAGCTTTTAGTGCTAGGAAACATAGGTCTTGATAATCATTCGTGTAATTAATATTGTAATTATAGTCAAAGGGAGGATAAACAATTATATTGTCAAAATGCTCCATTACATTAATCCAGTTTTTGTCTTTTAAGGGAGTTTTATATTCTCCTTCAGGAAGCTTCCAACGCAAAAACAACTCTTGCGTGTCCCAAAGTTGCAAAACAGTTATAATAAGGAAAACAATAATTTTTAAATTTGTATTTATTTTTATTTTATTGAACATTAAAATAGATCCTATAAAAATCAGATAATATAGCGGCCAAACAAATCTCCCACTTGCCCGAAAAATAAAACCTAATTTTTCGATAATTTTCGGCAAAGGGAAGGTCGTTATAATTTTATCATTTAAGGAAATTACATTTGTTAAAGCAAACAAGCATAAAACTAAACACAAAATCAAAAGTAACCCCCATTTTTTTATGCGCAATAAGGATATTCTTTTTTTTGAAAATAAAAAAATAGAATAAATAAAGCTTAAAAAAGACAAGAGAATTATCCCTAAACCAAGATAAGCAAATCCCTCGTATTGGCGTGGGTCTACTTTCCCCAAATCAGGAATTAACTTAGAATAAAAACCATACGAATCAAAGAATGAATTTAAGTTTAAACTATAAACGCTAAAGGGTTCACTAGAAGCGACATTTGTGCCGTTTTTAAATTCTATTATTCCAATCAAAACCCATGACAATCCAAACAGCATTAATGAAAGCGTCGGATAAAAAACACATTGCTTAAAACTTATAGTTTTTTCAATTAAATAATGTTTTAAAGGAATAATAAAATTGAAGCTAAAAACCATAACTGAAAGATAAGGATTTACAGTACCGGCTATAAAAAATAATATTATTTGTTTATAATTTATTAGTTTGGAGTTTTGATAATTACTTGGTTTCAAATAATAGTAAATCGATGCTACAATTAGAAAATGAGCACTTAAAGCTGGGTGTATACAACGAAATAACAAAACTGGGTTTGCAGCTATTAATATAACGGCCAAAAAACTAAACCATCTATTAACTTTATGAAGATTAAAAATTTTGAGTGAATAAACAGCTGTTAGAAAGTGACATAAAAAAAGCCAAATTCCAAAAAATTGAAAATCATCAGATAGAATAGCGCTAAAAGGCTTAAAAATTAACGCTAGCAAGGGAATTGTATCCGTAAAACCTACATTTGTACCTAAAGGATAATTATAACTAGAAGTGTATCCAAAAGGGAACGACCAAGGGTCATATCGGTAAAATGCCCAACCTAAATAATGGGTCCCCCAATCATGATGCACAGACATCAACCAATTTATATTTGTTGGATTTATTACTGCTAATCCATAAGAGAAATGAATTGTTAAAACGGCAACAATTAATGAAAACCCAAAGATTAAATATTTCGACGTTTTCATGTTTATTTTAGTGTTTTTTCCAAACATATAATATTGATACACCAAAAGGCATTTTGATTTTGTTATTTATAAATTTTCGCTCAAAGCTCATTATTTTGTATAATAAATCATTAACAAATCCTGTGTTAAATGTTTCAAAATCGCTTCCTGATCCAGATCTGTTTTTACCCGATTTTAAAATATTTAAAGCTGTCCTAACCAAATAGATGGGTATAAAAAGTAAAAAATTGAAATAAGAGGTAAATATTTTTGTCCCATCATTTTTTAAAGAAAATAAATTTTCAATTTGATAAAGTTGATACCTTCTGAAATGATGGTTTATAACATCGTGATGACTCCACAAACTCATAAATGCCGGCACCGTTATATAAACAAGTCCATTTTTTTTAGTAACTCTTTTCATTTCTGAAACCGCCAATTGATCGTTTTCAACATGCTCAATAACATCAAAAGCACAAACTAAATCAAAAGAATCATCTTCAAAAGGTAACGCGGTTATTGATCCATTTATAATTTCTAATCCGGTTTTTTCAGCAGCAAAATCGCAGCACTCTTTATCGTATTCAATTGAGACAACATTTCCAAAACTAGATAAATATTCAGAACTTCTTCCAGGGCCGCAACCGACATTAAGTATTTTTAAATCTTGGTTCTTTAAAGTTTTATCAATAATCAGCTTTTGAATAAAATTTGAAATTATTTTTTCTCTAGCCAAAAACCACCAATTTTGTCGTTCTAAATCGTAATATTCTTTGTAGTAATCTTGTTGCATTATTTTTGTTTTAAGTCTTCTTTTTCATTCCCATCTTGTATGATTTTATCAATTACAAATAATGGTCGATTTCGCACCTGATTATATATTCTTAAAACATATTCTCCTATCAATCCTAAAGATATTAACTGAACGCCACTAAATAAAATAATAGCTAAAATAGTCGCGGTAAATCCTTGAGGAACATCATTGTAATAGACTCTTCTGTAAATATTATAAGCAAAATAAATCAACGAAAAAAATACCGTGAAAAATCCCAATCTGGTAATAATTTTTACGGGGAAGTCACTAAAATTAAAAATACCATTGAACGCCAATTCAAATAATTTTGACCAACTGTATTTTGTTTCGCCAGCTTGTCGTTCGTCGCGGTCGTATTCAAAACCAATTTGCTTGAATCCTACCCAAGAACGCATTCCACGTAAATAACGGCTTTGTTCTGGCATAGCATTCATATTGTCGACAACCCTGCGGCTCAACATTGAAAAATCACCACTGTCTATCGGAATGTTGAAATTAGATATTTTCTTTTGTAATCGGTAATAAGCAGAATAAGCTAGTTTTTTGAAAAAACTTTCTTTTCTGTTTTTTCTGATAGCATAAATTACGTCATAGCCATTGTTTAAAAGGGCATAAAATTCATTCACTAATTCTGGCGGATCTTGTAAATCGCCATCAATAATCATAGCTCCTTTTTTACCTCGAACGTTTGCCAATCCGGCACTCACTGCCAATTGGTGTCCGTGGTTTCTTGACAATAAGACACCCGTAAACCGATGATCTTTGTTGCAAATGGCTTCAATTAACCTTTCTGTTTTGTCAGTGCTGCCATCGTTTATCAAAATTACTTCGCAAGTAAACGGGGTTTTGTCTATTACGTTTGTTAATCTTTGTATTAGTTGTTCAAAAACTGCTTCTTCATTGTACAGTGGAACTATAATCGAAATGTCAATATGACTCACAATATATCTATTTATTTACAAAACTATCAATTTTTAGCTAAAAAGCAAGTTTTTACGGTTGCTAAATACTTTCTGATTTTTGAAATCTTTTTAAAGAATTTAACTAATCCAGAATTGAATTCTGAATTAGTAAACATTATCCAAAACTTTCCCAAAAATTCTCAGAATTGATTACAATAAATTCACTTTCAGGATATTTGTTTGAAAACGACAATGGTAATTTGGCTTTTGATTTAGTGTTCCATTTAATTTCAATCGCCTGCAAAAGCCCATTTTTTTCAATAATTAAATCGACTTCCTGTTGCTCATTGGAACGCCAAAAATAAAATTTTTGAAATTTTTCTTGGTATTCATTTGTTTTAAAATATTCATTTATAACGAAGTTTTCAAACAAATTGCCTTTGTCGCTTCGGGTTTCAAAAGGGGAAAAATCACTAATTATAGCATTCCTTATGCCTAAATCATTAAAATATATTTTTTTACCTTTCTTGATTTCACTTCTTTGATTGGTGTGGTAAGAATTTAATCTATAAATCACAAACGATTGTTCCAACATATGAATGTATTCTTCGACTGTTTCACTTTTCAAACCTATCATTTTTCCGAGTTCGTTATAGTTAACTTCACTTCCGATTTGCCAAGCCAATGCTTTCAAAAGCTCTTGCATTTTTTCAGGTTTTCTGATACCATTAAAAAGCAAAATATCTTTGTATAAATAACTGTCAGACAGCAATCTTAAAATTTTTTCTTCGCCATTTTTTGTGGTAACAACTTCTGGATAATAGCCGTAAACCAATCTGTGCGGCAACATTCTAATTTCTTCTAACAAACCTATCTCGTTTTTCATTTCTGTAAACGAAAGCGGAAACAATTTGTGTTCAAATTTGCGTCCCGTTAATGGTTCATTTAATTTATTTCGCAATTCAAATGCGCTCGAACCTGTAGCAATTACTTGAATTTCTGGAATATAATCGGTTATTAATTTTAATTTACTACCAATATTATCTATTTTTTGCGCTTCGTCAATTATCACAAATTTGTTGTGTCCAAAAAAAGATTTCAATCTTGTTGCCGTTGCATTTTCAAAAATTAAAGCAACATCTGGGTTTTCGGCATCAAGCCATAAAGTATTTTGCTCGTTTTTAAAAATATTTTTGAGCATCGTACTTTTGCCAACTTGTCGTGCTCCTAACAAAACAATTGCTTTGCTTTGAAAAAACTCTTTTTTGATGTTTTCAATGATAGTTCTAAAAATCATTTTTTTAACAAAGATAGAAACTTTTCACGAATCAAAATTAAAAAACACGTTTATTTTCCGTTATGATGGAAAAAAAACGTGTTTATTTTCTGTTATAATGGGAAAATTGGGTTTTTTTAACTTTCTTCAAGCTACTGAACTAGATTTAATATCTCTGTTTTTTTGATTTTGTTTAAACAACTATATATTGAATCAATTGAAAAGTTTCAAAAAATCTATCAGAAATTGACTTTAACGTACAAATGATTGCCTATTTCCTGCCAAAATCTGCTGGGATTTCACCCCAAGCTTTCGTTTCCCATTTTAAAATTTTATTGTTAAACGTATTTAATTTTAACCAATTTTCCGCTCGATCAATCAAATCGAAAAGCACTTGATTCTTTTTGTTTAAAACTAAATTGGTTTTGCATTTCTTTTGTTTTATCCAACTAATTGCAATTTTAGAATCCGAATAAATAGGAACTGCACTATTTACATTTTTCAAAAATGCTAATCCGTGTACCAATGCTAAAAATTCTCCAATATTATTTGTTCCTTGTTCGAATGGACCTTTTGCAAACAATTGTTTTTTTGAATGGGTTTCAACGCCGCGGTATTCCATAATTCCTGGATTTCCTGCGCAAGCTGCATCAACAGCAATTGAATTTAAAATCGGACTTCCTATTTTTAGCAATTCTGACTTTGATAACTTTATTTCGACAGTTTTTTTTCCAATAATATCAAAATAATTGCTAGAATACGCAGCTTTTGCCATTTCTAAACTCTCAAACGACTTGAATTTTGCTTGAGGATAGTTTTGCGTAACTGCTTTACATTTTTGCCATGAATCAAAAATACCGGTTTCAATTCCGTCCCAAACTACATAAAATT
This sequence comes from Bdellovibrio sp. ZAP7, assembly GCA_943324165.2. Lineage (GTDB taxonomy): Bacteria > Bacteroidota > Bacteroidia > Flavobacteriales > Flavobacteriaceae > Flavobacterium. The sequence continues at coordinate 19,445 of CALPKO020000001.1, forward strand.
TTTTCTTTGCCATTAGGTTTGGTTTTTAAGCAGTTTTTCGATTGCCGTGGGAAAACATTCCATTTCCATTTCATTTATTTTTTCTGCAATTTCATCAGCAGAAACACAATCTTCAATATTAATTGATTTTTGTAATATAAATTCTCCTTCGTCATAATGTTCATTTACGAAATGAATGGTAATACCAGTTTCTGCTTCATTGTTTTCCAAAACAGATTGATGCACTTTCAGTCCGTACATTCCTTTTCCACCATATTTTGGCAACAACGAAGGATGAATATTAATGATTTTGTTGGGAAATTCAGCAATAATTGCTATTGGGAATTTAAGTAAAAAACCAGCTAAAACTATTAAATCCGGATGATAATCTTCCAATTTTTTTAAAACCATCCCTTCATTCAGTTCGTTTTTTGAAAAAATTTCGGTCGCAACTTCCCGTTTTTTTGTTTTTTCAATCACTTTTGCATTTTCATTGTTGCAAAACACAGCCACTACTTTTGCGAAAGCACTATTTTGGAAATGAATCATAATGTTTTCGGCATTTGTCCCAGATCCCGAGGCGAAAATCACAATATTTTTCATTTGTTTAGGTCTAATTTTTTAGCAAAAAAAAGAATAAATTTTCACAAAAAATTATTTTTAAGGGTCTTTGTTAAATTATTTTTTTAATTTCGTGTTCATATTTATTAACAAAAAAGTGGTTTTAAAATAAAGTTTTTTATTTTTGCCAACAATTTAAATTTTAAAATTAAAGATTATGTCAGACATTGCATCAAGAGTAAAAGCGATTATCGTAGACAAATTAGGCGTTGACGAGAACGAAGTTGTATTAGAAGCGAGCTTCACAAATGATTTAGGAGCCGATTCATTAGACACTGTTGAGCTAATTATGGAGTTCGAAAAAGAATTTGATATCCAAATTCCAGACGACCAAGCAGAAAATATCGCAACTGTTGGTCAAGCGATTTCTTACATTGAAGAAGCTAAAAAATAATAAATCAGCACCCGTTTTTTTATAAAATTAACGGGTGTTATTATTTTTAATTTAGAATTACAGATTGATTTTCAATCACCATCATAATTTATTGTAATACCTGTGTCTTTTTATGATTATAGAATATCAGAAAGCAGAGGTATTATTTGTTTAAATTCAAAATTTTAAAATCCAATATATGGAATTAAGGCGAGTTGTTGTAACAGGTTTAGGTGCGCTTACTCCAATCGGAAATACGGTTCAAGACTATTGGAACGGATTAATAAACGGTGTTAGCGGTGCTGCACCAATTACTTATTTTGATACAACACATTTCAAAACGAAATTTGCTTGCGAATTGAAAAACTTTAATGCAGAAGACTATCTTGATCGCAAAGAAGCTCGAAAAATGGATCGCTATGCGCAATATGCAATGGTCTCATCTGACGAAGCTGTTAAAGATGCTAACTTTGATTTTGAAAAACTAGACAAAGATAGAGTAGGTGTTATTTGGGGTTCGGGCATTGGTGGTTTAGAAACTTTTCAACAAGAAGTAACAGAATTTGTTAACGGAAATGGAGTTCCAAAATTCAATCCTTTTTTCATTCCAAAAATGATTGCTGATATTGCAGGTGGACATATTTCGATAAAATATGGTTTTAGAGGACCTAATTTTACTACAGTTTCTGCTTGTGCTTCCTCTACAAATGCAATTATAGATTCTTTTAATTATATTCGTTTAGGTCACGCCGACGTGATGGTTACAGGAGGTTCTGAAGCTGCTGTTACAATTGCTGGAATGGGTGGATTTAATGCAATGCACGCACTATCAACTAGGAATGATGATCCAAAAACAGCTTCGAGACCAATGGACAAAGACCGTGATGGATTTGTTTTAGGTGAAGGAGCCGGAACGTTAATTTTAGAAGAATATGAACACGCAATTGCCCGAGGAGCAACCATTTATTGTGAAATTGGCGGTGGTGGAATGTCTGCTGACGCACATCATATTACCGCTCCGCATCCTGAAGGATTGGGTGCAAAAAATGTAATGATCAATTGCTTGCGCGATGCAGGTTTGAATCCAACGGATGTAGATGGTGTAAACATGCACGGTACTTCAACTCCACTTGGCGATATTGCTGAAAGCAAAGCTATTCTTCATGTTTTTGGAGAACATGCTTACACAATGAACTTAAATTCGACCAAATCGATGACAGGGCATTTGCTTGGAGCAGCTGGCGCAATAGAAACCATTTCTTCAATTTTGGCGATAAAAAACGGAATTATTCCTCCAACAATCAATCATTTTACGGATGATGAAAACATAGATTCAAAACTGAACTTCACTTTCAATAAAGCACAAAAAAGAGACGTGAAAGTTTTGATGAGCAATAATTTTGGTTTTGGCGGACACAATGCTTGCGTTTTGGTAAAAAAATTAGAATTATAATTTTGACAGCATTTTTTAAAAAAATATTCTTCAAATCCCGTTCTCTAAAGGAAGACGGGATTTTTTTTATAGAAATTGAAAAAATTGTAGGGTTTAAACCTAAAAATATTGAGAATTTCCAAAAAGTTTTTACCCACCGTTCTATGAATAAATTAGATAGCAAAGGAAATCCCTTGAGCTATGAAAGGCTAGAATTTTTGGGCGATGCCATGTTGAGTTCTGTTATCGCCGCGCACCTTTTTAAAGAAGTTCCATCAGGAGATGAAGGATATTTGACCAAAATGCGTTCTAAAATTGTTAGTCGAGAACATTTGAACGAACTGGGTAAAGATTTAAATTTAATTCAATTTTTGGAAAGTAAAATTACTGCACAAAATTTCGGAGAAAATATCCATGGCAACATTTTTGAAGCATTGGTTGGTGCCATTTATTTAGATGGTGGATTTCAAATGTGTGAAAAATTTATCCATCAGAAAGTTATAAAACTCTATGTAGATATTCCAAGATTAGAAGGAAAGGTAATCAGCTACAAAAGTCTTTTGATAGAATGGTGTCAAAAAGAAAAGAAGACATTTCACTACGATGTTTTTGAAGACAACGGAATCGGCGGAGAGCGTCTTTTTGGAGTAAAATTGAGCATTGACGACAAAATAATTGCTAAAGCAAGGGCTACATCAAAAAAGAAAGCAGAAGAAAAAGCTTCTCAAAGGGCCTATTTTGCGTTTCAAAAAAGTATTGATAATAAGTAACTTCTGCTGTTTTAAACACCAAATTGTTTCAAATGGTGGTCTAAATGTTTGTAGAACAAAATTCCCCATTCGTTTGGTGCCATTTTTCCAAAAAAAGGATGGGTTTGTGTTTTTATGGCACTTTCTCCTTTTTGACCTAGACCTTGAACCATTTTACTGAGCATTTCTTGCTCCTTTTTAAAATCAAAATCAGATTCTATTTTAAATTGTTTGGATGTTGGTAAATTTTGTTTAAAATCTTCCCCATTATCAATTAGTTTTTTCTTCATCATTGCACCAAACAAATAGCTGAAAATATTTCGTTTGATAATCAATTGTTCATTTGCAACTTCTAATGGTTTTTGGCAATGTACGAGCATTTGTGAAACATTCATTTTGCCCCATTTTCTCTCGGAATCTTGTTTTAAATTTAAAATTCGTTCTACAAGTTCATTGTTATCTTCTTGGTTAAAAATTGTTTTCATAATTGTATTTTTTAAATTAAAAAAACCAAATTGCCACAAAAATAGCGGTTATTACACAAATTAAATCTACTAAAAGCATGGTGCCTAAGGTGTATCTCGTATTTTTAATTTTGATAGAGCCAAAATAGACCGCAATTACATAAAAGGTGGTTTCTGCACTGCATTGAAAAATACAACTCAATCTTCCCGTTAAAGAATCTGGACCAAATGACCGCATTGAATCAATCATAAATCCACGAGAACCACTAGAGCTAAACGGACGAAGCATGGCAACAGGAAGCGAGTCTGTAATTTCTTTAGCCACTCCAATGTTAGAAAAAACAAATGAAATTCCGTTGCTGATGATTTCAAATAAACCGCTGTTTCTAAAAAAAGAAATGGCAACCAACATTGTCAATACATAAGGAAAAATCGTTACTCCGGTTTTAGTGCCATTGTTGGCGCCAACCACAAAAGCATCAAAAATTGTGGTTTCTTTTTCAGTAAATTTTTTCTCGTTTATAAAAGAAAAAATCAAAGTAAAAGCGATAATCACTACCAACATCAAACCGGAAAGATTTGAAGTAAAAAAGTTTTTTCCGATTAAATCTAAACTACTAATATAAAACAATAGTCCAGCAATAGCTGCAATGATTGTCATTAAAGCCAAGACTAACGAAGCACTTTTGAAATTAATTTTTTGACGAATTCCGACAATTAAAAATGCTGCAATTGTGCCAATAAAGGAAGTTAATATACAAGGCAACATTACATCTGCTGGATTAGCCGCATTTTCTGCTGCGCGATAACCAATTATTGAAGTTGGAATCAATGTTAAACCAGCAGCATGCAAGCACATGAACATGATTTGGGCATCGCTTGCTTTGTCTTTTTCAGGATTTAAGGTTTGTAAACTTTCCATCGCTTTGAGTCCAAAAGGTGTTGCGGCTGAATCTAAACCGAGGAAATTGGCCGCAAAATTCAAAGTCATGTACGAAATTGATTCATGGTTTTTCGGTAGTGATGGAAAAATCTTTACGAAAACTGGACTTAACATTTTAGCTAATTTTTCTGCTGCACCAGAATCGATTAGGAGTTGCATCAAACCACAAAAAAAGGTCAAATAGGCAATAAGTGGCAAAATTAGATCAAGCAAACTACTTTTGCAAGTTGGCAAAAGTCCATCGGCTTTTTGAATTCCACTGTAAATTTTGACTGTTTTATTCTTATAAACATAAGTAGTGTCCGCATTTAAAGTGTCGCGATTGATAACAATTGTTTTTTCGAGAGCATTATCTATGCTGTCTTTTATAAAAATTGGAAGTTGGTCGATATATTTTTCGGATATTAGAATTGGATCATCTTTTTTGCCATTCAGCATGTTATCGATGGTGTAGTTTTGTCCAGAAAACAGTCCAAACACAATAAATGCAATAGAAGAAATAAAAATAGTGAGCCAAAATCTGCTTAATACCATAATTTATAATTTTTGTAAATATAATATTTCTTCACTTTTAAAGAAAATTTAATTTATATTAAAAAGAAGTGTTAAATTTTAGTGTAGAACATAAACAGATTTGCATAGTATGCATAATAAACGATACTTTTGTTTTCTAATTTAAAAATCATTTTTAATGAGAAAAAATTTACTATTTCTGTGTTTTATATTTTTGCTTTCAAACTTTTCTTTTTCTCAAACAAAAGATGATGTTTCAAAAATAATTAAGAATTACGATATTGAAAAAATACAAAGTAAAATTACAGCCCTTAAAAAATCGCAAGAAGCCCAAAAACTAAAAGCATTAGATTTGGCGAAAAGAAATGGGTGGCCTATTTTTACTAAAGGAAAAAATGGATCAATTCAAGAATTAATGAGCGTATCTCCTGATGGTTTTCCTATTTATTATGCTACTACCAATGTAAATGCTGCAAAATCAACGCGAACCAATTTTTTAAATACCGGAGGAACTTTAGGGTTAAACCTAGATGGACAAGGAATGGTAGCGAGAGTTTGGGATGGAGGAACAGCAAGGCGCTCACACAATGGTTTTGGAGGAAGAGTAACAACTGTAGACGATCCTACAGGAACAACTTATTCTGACCACGGTACGCATGTTACTGGCACAATACTAGCGTTGCCTTGGAGCAATGGCTCGAGTGGGGTTAAGGGAATGGCAACATTAGCAACAGCAAGAACTTTTTATTGGGATAATGACGAATCTGAAGCTCTGTCCGAAGTTTTAAATGGAATGTTACTCTCTAATCATTCTTACGGTGTTCCGATTGTTTCTGCTTCAAGCACTTTGCCAGCTTGGTATATTGGTGCATATACTTCTGCAGCGAGAGATTGGGATGAAATTGCTTATTTATCTCCTTATTATTTACCCGTAATGTCTGCAGGAAATGATGGTACAACAAATGCTAATACCAATCCAATCGCTGCTGGTTATGACAAACTAACGAGTAATAAAACTTCTAAAAATAGTTTAATTGTTGCCAATGCAAACGATGCTACTGTTAATTTTCTTGGCGTTTTAACCAATGTAACTATCAATACTAGCAGCAGTCAAGGACCAACGGACGATAGAAGAATTAAACCAGACATTACTGGTAATGGCACCGACGTAACCTCAACTATTGCTACTAGCAATACTGCAACTGCTACATACACGGGCACTTCTATGGCTAGCCCGAATGTTACTGGCACCTTGTTATTACTTCAACAATATTATAAAAAATTAACGAATAATTTTATGAAATCTGCGACGTTAAAAGCTTTGGCTTGTCATACTGCAGATGATGCAGGAGTAGCAGGTCCAGATGCGAAATTTGGATGGGGTTTATTGAATGCCAAAAAAGCGGCAGAAACACTAACAAAAAATGGTTTAACGACTTGGGTGAGTGAGGAAAATTTAAGTCAAGGACAAACTTACACTATGACCGTGAAATCGACAGGAGGAACTTCAAATCCTTTAATAGCGTCAATCGCTTGGACAGATTTACCAGGAATTGCTAATCTAGGGAATCAACCTGTCAATGACCCAACGCCTGTTTTAGTAAATGATTTAGACATTAGAATAACCAAAGACGGTGCGGCATTTTACCCTTGGAGGTTGGAATCAAGTCCATCTGCATTAGCAACAAGAACAGGTGATAATAATGTTGATAATATAGAACAAATAAAAATTGACAATCCTGCTGCTGGAGAATATGTTATTACGGTTACCCACAAAGGTAGTTTGGTAACTGATAATCAAAACTTTTCTATGGTTGTTACAGGAATTTCTTCAGATTTTTCTTTAAGCGCTATATCTGATGATTTAATTCTTTGCTCCGATCAAAGTGCTGTTTATACTTTCGATTATAAAGGTACAGGCGCTATGACAACTAGTTTTTCGGCCGTCGGATTGCCAAACGGGGCTGTTGCAAACTTTAGTCCAAGTTCTTTGAGCGCAAATGGTACTGTTACAATGACAATTTCTGGACTTTCAAATATTCAAGCGGGAACATATTATGTAGGGATTATTGGAAATAATGGAACAGAAATTGAAACGCGATTTAAGCAATTAAAAGTTTATTCAACAATTTTTCAACCCATCGTTTTAACTTCACCAACAAATGGGCAAGACACCGTTGCAACAACCGTTAATTTAACTTGGAATGCAGATGTGAGTACAGAAGTATATAAATTGCAAATTTCAACTATTGCTGATTTTTCCAACTTATTCTCAGAAGTAAACATTTCAAAAAATAGTTTTTTAATTTCCGGATTAAATGAAGATACAACTTACTATTGGAGGGTTATTCCTTCTAACAGATGCGGTAACTCAAATCCTTCTGATGCAATTATTTACAATTTTAAAACAGGTCACTTAACTTGTGGTTATACTTTTACCGCAACTGATTTTTCAAATGCAACTTTAGCAACAACGGCGAATAGCATTGCAACAGTCCCTGTAACAGTTACTGGCGGAATACTTGTTGGAGATTTAAATGTTTCATTTAACATGACACACACTTATATTCAAGACGCAACTTATTATTTACAAGGTCCTGCGGCAATAGGAAGTCCACAAATAATTTTATTTCAAGAACCATGTGGAGATAATGATGACATAAACTGTACGGTTGATGACGCAGGAGTTGCATTTACTTGTGGAGCCACTTCTCCGTCAATATTTGGTATAGTAAGACCATTTGAAAATCTAAGTTCTTTAAACAACAAAATTGCCGATGGCGAATGGATCCTAAGAATTGTTGACGCTTATGACGGTGATGGAGGGGTAATAAGTAGCTTTTCGCTTTCCGTTTGTAGTATTCAACAATCGCTGGGCACGCAAGCAAATTTGTTGTCTTCTATAAAAGTATATCCAAATCCCGCAAAAAGTTATATTAACATTAATTTACCCAACGAAATAGCAGGAGAAACAACGTTTGACTTAATTGATATTCAAGGAAGAAAAGTGTTGCATAAAATGTCATCTAATAAAATAGAAACATTGAGTATTGAACATTTAAGCAAAGGTGTTTATTTGCTTTCAATTGAAAATGATAATATCCAAAAAACAATAAAAGTCGTAAAAGAATAAAAAATAGATTTTACCAATTATGTAAAATGGCGTTCAATTTGAACGCCATTTTTTTATACATGAATAATCTCTTCCTCAATCAAAATTGGCTCTCTTCGCAG
>CALPKO020000002.1 GCA_943324165.2 Bdellovibrio sp. ZAP7
GTTTGCCGCACAGCCAATCGTCATTCCCTATAAAAAACCCTTTTTACCCTTTGAGAAATGCTCGTTAAAATTTCATAAGGAATGGTTTTTAACTTTTCAGCCATATCTAAAACGGTTGGACTTTCGCCAAAAATTGTAGTTCGGTCGCCTTCATTGCAAGCAATATCGGTAACGTCCACCATCAACATGTCCATGCAAACGCTGCCAATTATTGTAGCTTTTTGGTTGTTGATGGTTACAAATCCAAGTCCGTTGCCCCATTGTCTTGAGATTCCATCGGCATAACCAATGGGAATAGTGGCGATTTTAGTGGATTTTTCTGCTATAAATCTTCTGCCATAACCTACGCTTTCGCCTTTTTCGATGGTGCGAATTTGAGAAATGATTGATTTTAAAGTGCCTACGTTTTCTAAGTGTTTTTGCTCCGTTTTATCATTGGAGATGCCGTAAAGTCCTATTCCTAATCGCACCATGTCGTATTGTGCCTTCGGGAAATTTGAAATTCCAGAAGTATTCAGCATATGCCGAATCGGATTGATTTGTAAATCTTGAATGATTTTGGAGGATAGTTTTTCGAATAAATCAATTTGAAAATGCGCAAAATCTTGGTGGTTCAAATCGTCGCTCGTTGCCATGTGCGACAAAATACTTTTTACCTTAACGGATTTATTTTGTTTTAAAATGGCGATTAATTCTTCGATTTGTTCTTCTTCAAATCCCAATCGGTGCATGCCAGTATCAATTTTGATGTGAATTGGAAAATCCACCAATTGATGACTTTTTGCCATTTGAATAAAAGCATGGAGGCCTTTTAAACTATAAATTTCGGGTTCTAATTGGTGTTGAATGATGGCAGAAAAACTGGTATTTTCTGGATTCAAAACCATAATTGGCAATTGAATTCCAGCATTTTTGAGGGCAATTCCTTCATCTGCAAAAGCCACACCGAGATAATCAACTTTGTGGTGTTCGAGCAATTTTGCAATTTCAAAGCCGCCATTTCCGTAACCAAAAGCTTTCACCATTACCATCAATTTGGTAGTTGGATTTAATTTTGATTTATAAAAATTAAGGTTGTGACTGATGGAATTGAGGTTTATTTCCAAAACTGTTTCGTGATTTTTTTCTTCTAAAATAGTCACGATTTTTTCAAATTCAAAATTTCTAGCACCTTTAATTAAAATGGTTTCCTTGCCAAAAGTCAAACTTGAAAAATGGTTTACAAATTCTTCTGTAGTTGTGAAGGCGGTGCAGTTTACAAACTTTGATTTAAAACCTAAGATTGTTGGTCCAATGGCAAAAACCCGATTGATTTTATTGGCGATTACAAGTTGGGCAACTTTGGCATAAAGCTCGTCATCGGTTAATCCAGATTGGAAAATATCAGAAAGAATGAGCGTTTTCTTTTTGTATTGTTTTTGGTTTTCTAAAAAATCTAAAGCGATTTTTAACGATTGAAAATCGGAGCTGTAGCTATCGTCAATCAACGTTGTATTATTAATTCCGTTTTTGACTTTCAAGCGCATTTCAATCGGAAAAAGTTGGGAAATTCTGCTTTTTATTGTTGAAAAATCATATTTTAGATACAACAGTGTTGCGATACATTGCATACAATTTTCGATGGAAGCATCGTCTTCAAAAGGAATTCTGAGTCCTTGTGTCCCTTCTAAAATCGAATCTTTTACAATAAAATCGAAAGTATTATTTTTATTTCTAATTATTAATATATCCGCAGATTTATCCGAAAAACTCCAACTAAATGTTCTGATAGCGGGATTTAAAAAAGCATCTATCGTTTTGTTTTTATTGTAAATCAAAACTTCAACTTCGTCAAAAAGTTTTAATTTTTCTTTGATTTTTTGGCTGATATTTTCGAAACCTTCGTCGTGAGCAGAGCCAATATTGGTTAAAATCCCAATCGTTGGACGAATGATTTTTTGAAGTTTTTGCATTTCGTTCGAAGTAGAAATTCCTGCTTCGATAATACCAAAATTATTATTTCCCTCCATTAAAAAAATTGACAAAGGCACGCCAACTTGCGAATTGTAGCTTTTTGGACTTCTAACGATATTGAAATCTGGACTCAACAAAAAATTCAGCCATTCTTTCACAATTGTTTTTCCGTTGCTTCCTGTGATTCCTATAATCGGAAAACGAAAAAGATTTCTGTAATATCCAGCTAATGTTTGAAGTGAAGCCAATGTGTTTTCGACAACCAAAAAGTTTGCTTCGCCCTTTAAATTTTCCGGTATTTTTTCCACGACAAAATTCCGAACATTTTTCGCAATCAATTCTTTTATATAAAAATGTGCATCGTTATTAGGTCCGACTAAAGCAAAAAATAAAGTTTTTTCATTGTTTTGAAGTGAACGGCTGTCGATAGAAATATTGTCGATTTCAAATGCAAGATTGCTGCTAAAAGTTTTAGCGTTGAGAATTTGGCTACTATTTTTTAAAGATAAATTCAAAAATTACACTCTTTTTTTATCGTTGCTTGTTTCGTTGTTTTTCTTCATCGCGTTAAAGTAAGCTGCCCGGCTCAGTGGCTCATATTCTTCGGTTTCACCAAGCATAACCAGTTTTTCATCGTCTGATTTTCTAAAGCTATAATTTGCCAAATTGCCTGTTCGCGTGCAAACCGCATGCACTTTCGTAACATATTCTGCTGTCGCCATAAGTGCAGGCATCGGCCCAAATGGGTTTCCTTTAAAGTCCATATCTAATCCAGCCACTATTACACGAATGCCAGAATTGGCTAAATCGCTACAAATTTTCACGATTTCATCATCAAAAAATTGTGCTTCATCAATACCGACAACGTCGCAACCTTGGGCAAGGATTGCAATATTGGCTGCGGCTGGAACTGGTGTAGAACGAATTTCGTTTTTGTTGTGCGAAACGACCATTTCTTCGTCGTAGCGTATGTCAATCGATGGCTTAAAAATTTCGACTTTTTGCTTGGCAAATTGCGCCCGTTTTAGCCTGCGAATCAACTCTTCGGTTTTGCCCGAAAACATCGATCCACAAATTACTTCGATCCAACCAAATTGTTCTTTATGATTTACTGTATTTTCGAGAAACATTTTGTATTTTTCAGCCTTAAAAAGGATTAGTTTTTTTTACTTTGTATCGAAAACAAATTTATTAAAAAAGTTAAGCCTAAACCACTATAATTTTAAAAGTTATGAAGAAAAGATTAGAAGCCGAATTAATTAGCATTGCGCACCGCATTCTGAAGTTGAAAAACAAATCAGAAATAGATCTACTGCTTTTGGAAACTCGAAAACTATATGAAACTTTATCTGTTTTGAAATTTGTTGAAGAAAACATGGGCATCATTCAACCTAAAATGGATCTCGCCGACATTGAGGACAAATTAACAACTGTTTTTGAAGAAGAAGCGGAAATTGTAGAAATTGAAAAACCAATTATAACTGCAGAAGTTTTTGCAGCAGTAAATAATGAAACAGAAGCCGAATTAAAAGAAGGTTTTGACGCAACTGAAAACCCAATTTTATCAGAAGAAACCACAATTATTGAGGAAGAATTGGTTGAAGAAACAATAGTTGAAGAGCCAGAAAAAGAAGCCGAGTTTCAGCCACTTTTTGAAATTACGAAAGATGAAGTTCCACAAAAAATAGAAAAAAATGATTCAAAACAAATTTCATTTGAAGATCTTTTAGGACACAATTACAACGATTTGACTTTTGAGAAAGTGAGTGACAAAAACCCTTCAATCGTTCATCATCTTGAAGAATTGCAAGAAGAAAAGTTGGATGAAGAAAGTAAATTAGAAGAGTTAGCATCTATTGAAACAGAAAATGCCAATTCCGAAATTGAAGATTTTGTGGCAATAAACGAAACTGTTGAAGAGCCAATTGAAGCAATTTTTGAAGAAGTAGCATCGCCAAAATCTGTTGCTTTAAATGAAAATAATGTCAAGACCATTAGTTTTGGACTTAATGATAAAATTGGATTTGAAAAAAATCTATTTGGCGGAAGCGGCGAGGAGATGAACCGAGTAATTTCGCAAATCAGCACTTTTGATACTTTTGAAGAAGCAAAAGATTTTATTGAAGACATGGTGAAACCCGACTACAACAATTGGGACGGAAAAGAAGATTATGCGTTGCGCTTTATGGAAATTGTTGAGAAAAAGTTTGAATAATTATACAGAAATTTCAAATTTTAAGAAAAAACTTCTTTCAAAACATCAATCGACTTAGGACGTTTAAATCCATCGAGGTGAAAACTGTAGTAGTCAATTAAAATTTTCAACAAAATTTGTCTTTCAATTACATTGAAAGTTTTTTGTTCGTTTTCAAATCTTAAATTTAATAATTTTCTAAAGAGATTGGTTTCATGTTCGGAAAGTGAAGAGATGGCATGCAATGGCGAAAAAACGCCTTCAATCATTTCAAAATGCTTCATTTCAACGTTACTCAAATCTGGATAAAACCCCAAAAACTTCGTAGTTTCTATCATCAAAATCAAATGAAAATTAGCAATTTCATCGTGGTTGTCAAGCCATTGAAGTGCTGTTTCTAAAAATGTAAAAAGGCCTTCATTTTTTTCTTCTTCATGAATAGCATGGTGTAAAATTTCTGAAAGAAACAAAACCATGGTGCTTTTTGCCAAATTAGTAGGAATGGTTTGAAAAGGAGTGGCGATTTTTATTTCTTTAAAATGCTCTAAAGTGCCTTTGTTTTTATGAATAGATTCGATTTCTAAAAGCGTCAATGGCTGAAAATAGGCAATTTTTTGGTTGTTTTTTTTAGAAGAAAAAGCATCCCGAACAAAATAAGATTTTAAACCATCAGACAGCGTAAAGCATGTGACTATCAAGCTTTTTTCTTGGTATTTTAAACTTGAAATTACAATTGCTTTGGTTTTAACGAGCATTTTTTTATTATATAGTTTTCAGTCGCAGTTTATGGTCGCAGTTTTCAGACTAAAATATTTTTGAAATTGTCATTGACATTGAAATTGTCATTGAAATTTTCTACCTTATTATCATCACTTTTTTAACTTTAGTTTCAATTCCATCTTGCGCCGAAATAAAAATCATATAGACTCCAGTTGCTACTTTATATTTTCCAAAAGCGGTTGTGTCCCATTCAATTGAACCACCTTCTGAAATCACTTCGTAAACTAAATTTCCTTCTATATCTGTAATTTTTATATTGGCTTTGTCTAAAACCCCTGTTATTTTAACCGTGCCCGAATATTCTGGTCGAACTGGATTTGGATATACAATTACATTGCTTAAATCTTTACTTTCTGATATAGCTGTGCCTTTAAACGAAACCATTCCTTTTGTGGTGGCAAAAAACACCTCGCCTGTCGATTGGTTAATGTCTACATCGTTCACATTATTACTTGGCAGAGGTGAATTGCTCGTCGTAAAATGATACAGTGTACTTTGTCCGTTGGGCGAAAACTGAAAAACACCCGCATCTGCCGTACTCACCCATTTATTATTGGCGCCATCGACGACAATATCGGTTATAAATTGCTCATACAATAATTCTTGTGGCAACCCTTCTTCTACAATAATTATGGGATAAGCTTTAAGCGGCTCTTCGCTTAAAAAGCTTGAAACACTTGATATAACTCTAAGTCCTTTTCGGGTGCCAATCCAAAGTTGGTTGCGGTTATCTACTGTTACAGCTTGCACAGAATTACTTGGCAAAGGCGTATCTTCTGAGTTTTCATTAATTTTTTTAAAGACATTGTTATAGGTTTCGTTGTAAGCAATCAAACCATCATCTAATGTACAAATCCATTTTGTGCTGTTTCTGTCGATTGTTAGCCTTGTAAAACGGCCATCTAAAGGTTTACTCAAAATGTTTTCCATATTGAAGGATTGCCATTGGCCATTTTTCTTCAATACCTTTAAACCATTTTTAACCAATCCGTTGGTTAACCAAAGGTTTCCCTCTTTGTCAAAAGCACTTTGTTCAATCCTGATGCTAACAAAGTTACCGACAATTGATTCTAGGCCACTATTGGTTTGGGTATAATGTTTAATCAATTGGTCATCTTCAAATTCTAGTAAACCCGAATGAAATGAGCTAATAAAAATTTTGTTTTCATTTGTTGGGCTAACGGTCAAACGTACCAAATCTACTGCTCCATCAACTTTAGAAAACGGAATGTTCTTCCATCCTTGGTCGTCGGTATATTTATCAAATCCATAAGAGCGGTATCGTGGTGAAACAAATTGATTGTATTCTCCATAAGTTGCCCACAAATTACTAGAATTGGCGTTAATAGAAAAAATGGAATTTCGAGCGGGACCATTTGGGCTGATGAACTCAAAATTGGTTGGATTATTTATGTTGAACGAAATAACGCCGTTTTCAGTTGTTCCGATATATATAGTTGATTTTAAGACTGTACTGCAACTAAATGTAACGTTCTCTGTCGTTATTTGGCTTTTATTTATTTGATTGGTTAATGTCAATTGATCATTGTAAACAAAAACTGAAGTTGGAGAAGTAACCACCAAGCGATTTTCTGACGTTCTAATGTCGACTGCTGCCGGAGATAATAAAGCGCCAAAATTAGAAAATGCAGTTCCATTTTCAGATTTAGAAATTTCTCCCGATGATTTTGAAGTAAATAAGTGTGTTCCTAAATTTGTGACGCCCAAAAAATTCCCTTCACTTATTTTGATCCATTGGTTGGCATCAATTAAATTTGGATTGGTAACTTCGGCACGTTTTAATCCTTCCGTAAGCGTTGCGGCATAAATATAACCATCAAAAACAGCGGTTTGATTTACAATGATTTCTGGAATATTTGAGCCAATAAAATAAGTATCCCCAAATTGCAAAGTGGCTAAATTGTATTGAACAATTCCAAAATCGCAAGCGATATAAACAATTCCATTGGCTTCGTTAAAGTGATTTATCTTTTTAATGTTGGGCGCAATTTGTTTGTTGATGATGTCTACCACATTCAAAATTGTACCATCGTTCTCGTTAACGACCACGAGCAAACCATTTTCATAACCTACAAGTGTTTTTTGAAAAGTGGGACTATGAAAAATAGCAGAAATCGTTTGACTCGGAAAACCATTGATTGTATTAGTTGTTTTGATAAGATTCGTCAAAGTACTTTTAGAAAAAAGTGCGTTTTCTGAAGCGGCAAAAAACCGAGATTCAGATTGAGCAACATCTTTTATTTCATTGTAAGAAAAGTATCCTTTCCACTGCAAATTGTTTTGAGCAAGTGAAAATTGGATAGAAAAAACGAATAAAAAAAGTATAAAAATTCTTTTCATTAAAAAAATATAAGAATTGCAAATATAGTACAAAACGGAAATTTTATAGTTTTAATATTTTTTTGAATTATAAATTAAATTAATTTTTACGCAAAAAAAACTCAAACAGCATAACCGTTTGAGTTTTTTACGTTGTGAATTTTAATTTTGTAAACTAAAAGACTGTAAGCTAGTTTTTAACAATTTTTTTTGTAAAGAAATTATTGTTGGCTTTTATTATTAACAAATAAGTGCCATTAGATAATTCGCTGGTGTTGATTTCAAAAACATTTTCGCCAAGGCTTTTGAATTTTGAATTCACAATTTTTCCATTAATTGAAATGAGTTGCGCATTTTCTAGCTGAAAATCGGCGTTTGCTTTAAAATTTACTTTATCTGAAACAGGATTTGGATAAACCGTCAAGTCATAAATGTTAGCAATAGTTGGACTAATTCCTAAAACGGCATTGTCTAAATAATCTGCAATTCCGTTATTATTAAGGTCGTCATCGGACAAATCGCCGTTGTTATTGTAATCTTCGTTTATTGAACTGATTCCATCACCATCATCATCTATATCTAGGTAATTTGGAATTCCATCAGCATCAGTATCTAAATAAGAGGTAGTTTTTCCACCAAGATTGATTAATTCAACATCTGTTAGCACCAAATCTCCATCGTCATCGTCGTCTAAAAAATTTGGAATTCCGTCGCCATCAGTATCGTCATTGGCTAAATTTCCATCTTGGTTTAGATCTTCATCGGCTGTAGCCACGTTGTCGTTGTCTGTATCAACTTGACAATCAATAGCGTTTAAATCAAGGGTTAAAACAGTCGGTGTTCCGTTATTGATTCTCGCATATATCGTTAATGGTAATTGCGCAGCTAAAAAACTTGGATTCATTAAAGGATTTATATTAGCTTCTGCATCTGCTAAAGTCGAAAAATAAGTTGCATTGGATAAAATTCCAACAGAAAGATTGCCGGTTGAAAATAGTGGTCCCGTAATCAATGAGTTACAAACGGTATAATTGATAGGTTGCAGCGAAGAAAATGTTTTAAATCTCCAACCTTCGTTTGAGGCAGACCAAACGCCAGTATTTCTGTTCGGAGCTGCTAATCCCTGTGTGCCATCATTGTTTAAAATTCCTAAAAGCGCATTTCCATTGCCCCAAGTAGTACATATTGGTTTGTCTTGTACTTGAACATCAATTAAATTGGTGGTTTCATATAAAATAATTTCGGTGTAGGAAGTTATGGAGGTGCAAGAAAACTGCGGTACATTTTTAAAAACGATTACAAACTTTCGGAAAGGAGCTACGCCGCTTGTTCCTACAAAGTAATTGCCCGCAGCATTGCTATTATACAAATCATGAAAAACACCAAAAACGGCATTTCTTGTAGCAAATGTTGGATTTGGAATTGGAGAGTTAATCACCCATTCGGAAAATCCTCCGGCTGCATTTGTGTTAAAAGTAATGTATCCATTCGAACTCACTAAAATATTTTGATAATCATTATCATAAAATTTAAAAGTAAATGGCAATGGAATTACAGCAGAATAAATGTCGTCGTTATTATATTGAACAGTTGTAGTGGCATCATACATTTGATGTGCTGTGCTCTCAACAGTGTATATAGATTGACTTTTGGCTACAAAACCAATAAAAAGTATGATTAAGTAAATTTTTTTCATGATTGAGTTATTTAAAAATTTAATCAAATGTAATTTATTTTATAAACATTTACAAATCATGTAGTTGATTTATTCTAGGCTTTCTTTTTAATTCTAGATTTGTAGATGATATAACCCAAAATTCCAACCAAAAGATAAGGAAAGGCCATTAGATAGACAATTCCATCGTTAACCGCTTTTGCTTTTTGTCCGCCTTCTTCACTTTCTAATGCCGCACGACACATGGCACATTGCGCATTTGAAATAGTTGAAAACAATATAAAAACAAAACCAAAAAGAAACCTTTTAGAAAATAATCCTGTTGGATGAAATTTGACTATATTTTGACATTTAAACATAATAAGGAGCAATCATAAAATAGACAATCACACCAGTAATGGCAACATACAACCAAATTGGAAAGGTGATTTTTGCTATTTTTTTGTGTTTATCAAATCTTTCCGCCAAAGCGCGAACATAAGTCACTAAAACCAATGGAATAATTGCTATTGAGAGTATAATATGGCTTGCTAAGATAAATCTGTAAACTGTCTTTATTATTCCAACACCCCCAAATTCTGTTCTTTCGGTGGTAAGGTGATAAGCAACATACATCAATAAAAACGCAACAGAACAAGCAATTGCCGATTTCATTAAATTTTCGTGCAGTTTTCTATTTCCATTTTTGATTGCTGTAATTGCTGCAACTAATAAAATTGCAGTTAACGCATTGATTCCTGCATAAATTGGAGGTAAAAACTTAAGTGGCGTAACATCAAAACCTAAATCTTTAAGTTTTATGGTAAACATAAAAGCAACTGCAACTGGAATTACAACCGATAAAATGATGATCCAAATTTTATATTTTTGTTCTGTTTTTGATAATTTATTTTCCATAGTTATTCTGCTAATAAAAGTGAGACGTCTTGTTTAATCATTTCAATTCCTTTTTTTTCAATTCCATCATAATAGACTATTGGGTTGCCAAATTCGTCCTTTCTACAACGAATGTTTCCCTTTTTATCTACAATCGCGAACAAACCAGAGTGTTCAAAACCGCCAACAATTTTGGGATTTAAACCTGCATAAAGATTGAAGCCTTTGTTTGCCAAATCAAAAATATATGTCCGGTCGCCAGTTAAAAAATGCCAATTTGGTGCAGTAATTTTTAAATACTCGGAGTGTTTTTTTAAAACTTCGGGTGTGTCATTAGCTGGATTAATAGAAATAGAAGCAATTCCGAAATTAGAATTGGCTTTAAATGCTGCCTGAACTTCAACCAAATTTCTGTTCATGATTGGGCAAATAGTTTGGCAAGTGGAGAAGAAAAACTCTACAATAAAAACTTTTCCTTTGTAAGTGGCATTATTTACTTTTTGATTGTTTTGATCGGTTAATAAAAACTGTGGAGCGGCACCAACTTTAAAAAGACTGCTGTTTTCCTTGTTTTCATTTCCAGTTCTGTCAACTCCATCTCCACGAACGATAGTGCCTTCTTTTACTCGTTTAATAATTTCTGGAATAACTGCTATTCCAAAAACCAAAACGATGAATGAAATCCAAATGTATGATTTATTTTTTTGCATAATTTATTTAAATCTGTCTTTCGGCATTGTGATTTTTCTTTAGGGCAGCTCGGTATTCGTAAAGTATAATTTTAAAATCATCAAGCATTTCGTTACCTAATTCTGATGGGTGAAAAGTGTCATAACCTTCTTTGTACTCCTTTTTTTCTTTTACTTTTCTTCCTCTCAAATTACGGTCTTTATCTACTAAATAGACATTTGGTGTTCCAAAATCTGAATTTAGTTTGTCTTTATTCAATTTCAATTGAAGGAAATAGTTTTTAATTTCTTCTTTGGGAGCAAAAATAAAATGCCATTCTTTGGTATCGGTTGCCACTGCAATGGCTTCTAAAACTTTTTTCGCATCATTTTCTGTCCCGAGTGGACAAACAACAACAAATTGTAAGTCTTTAAATTCGTGGTAACGCTCGTAAATTTTGTTGTTGAGGTTGTAGTAATTTCCTCGGTTTTTCAACAAATCAGTACCAGAAAACCCTAGCACAGTAATTTTATTGTTGAGTGAAATGTTTCCTCCATTCAAATCTTTCCAATTGCTGCCAAAATCTGGGATTTTTGAGGTTAGTGTTGGTAGCTTTGTAAAACTATTTATCCCCGAAGCGAAGAAAAGATAGGCTACAATAGGCAATATAAATAAGACGAAAAGAACAATATTTTTTTTCATTTTAGTTTGAAATAATTTCGATACAAAAATAAAAAAAAGGCACCATAAAAGTGCCTTTTTTCTGAATTAATATCTTGTTAAAAATTCCATTTTATGGTAGCATTTTTAAACACTTCGAATATGTAATTTCCTTCTACTAAAAGGATAAATAATAAATACAAAACCAAGAAAATAACGGGCATTACAACCGCCCATCTTAAAGAACTTTTTTCACCTTCCATGTGCATAAACGCCCAAACAATATAATAAGCTTTAAAAATGGTAAGAATATAAAAAATCCAATTGAGGAAATTCATACTTAAAAAAGTATTCATATGAAGAAAATCCGGTTTTAAAATTCCAAGGAAAACTTCAACTGTTGTTACTACTGATAACAAAGCAAAAACAAACCAAATTCTTTTTGTGTTAGAAACGTGTTCGTGTGACATGATCAAATATATTTTTAAAATGAATTTTTATACTAAATAGAAAACCGTAAATACAAACACCCAAACTAAATCTACAAAGTGCCAGTATAATCCAACTTTTTCAACCATTTCGTAGCTTTTTCTTTTTTCGTACGTACCAACAATCACGTTCAAAAAGATAATAATGTTGATGATTACTCCAGAGAAAACGTGAAATCCGTGAAATCCTGTAATGAAGAAAAAGAAATCCGCAAACAATTTACTTCCATATTCGTTTCTGGTCAAATTGGCTCCTTCTACAACAAGACTTGCGTTAGCTAATCTATTTTCAGACTCTGCTCTTGTTAAAATTGTTTTATGTTTTTGTTTTGTCAATTCGTGGTTGACTTTGGTATCTTTTTTGTCTTCAGCATTGTCCTTATAAATTACCTCGGTTCTTACCAAAATTTCTGGATGTGCTTTAAAACCTGCTTGCACTTCTGCAACAGAATAAGTTGGTAAAGTTCCTTCGTCCATAAACCAACGCCCTTTGCTACGATCTAAATGCTCTCTTTCTTCAGGTAAAGTTGCTGCAAAACTTTCAATGGCAACTCTTTCGCCTTTATCGTTAACAAATTGCAATAAACTTCCTCCTTTTGTTTCAACAGCACCGTATTCTCCTTTGATAAAATTTTTCCATTCCCAAGCTTGAGAACCTACGAAAATAAATCCTCCAATAATGGTTAAAAACATGTAAAAGGCAACTTTGCTTTTTTGTAAATGATGTCCTGCATCAACGGCTAAAACCATTGTTACCGAAGAAAAAATCAAAATAAAAGTCATTAATGCTACATAATACATCGGAGCAGAAACGCCATGAAGAAACGGGAAGTGGGTAAAAACCTCATCTGCCAAAGGCCAAGTTTCTATAAATTTAAATCTCGAAAATCCGTAGGCTGCTAGAAATCCAGAGAAAGTTAAAGCATCTGATACGATAAAAAACCACATCATTAATTTGCCATAACTAGCTCCCATCGGCTCGTTTCCGCCGTCCCAAGTTTTACCTTCGCTTGAAGTAGTAACTGTCGTATTCATAAAAGTTATTCGTTAAAAAGTCCCCAAATTTACGTTTTTTTTTATTTAAAGAAATATAAAAACAAAAACAAATACAACCATAGAAAATCAAGAAAGTGCCAAAAAATTGCACCTAGCTCTAAACCAAGGGTTTGTGTTGAATTGTATTTTTGTTTAAAATGATTATAAATTACGATTAAAAGCGAAATTAAACCTCCTGCTAGGTGCAAAAGGTGCGCAAACACTATCGTAAAGAGAAAAGATGAATTGACCGTACTTGATGGTCCAGTAAAAAAAAGCCCTAATTCGATTAAGGTTGAAAAACCTTTGAATTGAAAAAACACAAACAAAACTCCCAATACTAAAGTAATCAAAAGCATGGTTGAAGTAGTTTTTCTATCGTCTTTTTGAATGGCCTTTTTAGCCAAATGAAAAGTCAAACTGCTAATCAATATTAAAACCGTACTGATTAAAAATGGTGTTGGCAGGTCGAAAGGTTTCCAGTCAGGACGTGACTTGCTTACTACGTATGCACTTGTTAATCCTGCAAAAACCATTATAAAACTAATCATGGCAAACCACAAAAGCATTTTTTTGGTTTTGGCGTGGCGTTGTTTGAACTCTATTTCTGTCATTTTATTATCTTAAAAATTTATCTGCTATATAAACT
Organism: Bdellovibrio sp. ZAP7; assembly: GCA_943324165.2. GTDB lineage: Bacteria > Bacteroidota > Bacteroidia > Flavobacteriales > Flavobacteriaceae > Flavobacterium. Next base: position 13,320 of record CALPKO020000002.1, read on the forward strand.
ACTTGTAAAGCTGTAATATAAAAAACACTTGTTAACATCAATGATTTAGCTGCTTTTGCTGTTTTTTCTTGGTATAATTTAACAGCGTAAAATAGCATCCAAAACCCTAATAGAGCAACTATTATTGCAGAAATTGGTGTGATGAAAAATTGTCCTGTATATCCCAAAACTGGTAACAATGAAGCTCCAATTAACCAAACGGTGTATAAAATAGTTTGTAATGCTGTTGATTTATCTCTTTTTCCCGTTGGAAGCATAAAAAAACCTGCTTTTTCATAATCTTCAAAAAGGAACCAACCGATTGCCCAGAAATGGGGAAATTGCCAAAAAAACTGTATAAGGAATAAGGTTCCAGCCTCAATTCCGAAACTCCCTGATGAGGCAACCCATCCTAACATAAAAGGAATTGCTCCCGGAATCGCACCAACAAAAACCGAAAGTGGCGTTTGTGTTTTGAGTGGTGTGTAAAGACTAGTATAAAGAAAAATCGAAATTGCACCAAACATGGCTGTTTTTGGATTGATTAAATAAAGCATAATCAAACCAATAATAGTGAGCAATGAAGCAATAATTAAAGCGGTATTGACAGACATTCTACCGGAAGGCACTGGACGATTTTTGGTTCTATCCATAAGAATATCTAAATCTTTTTCGATAACTTGGTTAAACGCATTAGATGCCCCAACCATGCAGTATCCTCCTATTACTAAAAAGAAAAAAACGCTCCAGCTAAAAGGATTATCTACATTAAAGCCCAACAAATATCCAGCAATTGAAGAAAACAAAACGCTCACCGCCAATCCGGCTTTTGTAATTTCTTTGAAATCGATAAAAACAGATTTGATAGAAAAAGTATTTAATGTTGCGTTCAATGCCTTTGGTTTATAGATTTTAAATCTGGTGCAAAGATACAAATTAGAATTAGGATTTTAGAATGCAATTTTGGGATTTTTTTCATAAAACAATCGTTAAAGTTTATGAAAAGTTTGAGCGATGAAAATGGGTTTTTGAAAAATATAAAATCAAGTTATAAATCCAATTAATAATCAAAATAAAAATTAAAAACATCGGTTCTAATTCCTATCGAAAACCAAGTTGTATTTTCTCTCAAAACGTTTGCAGTTTCCGTAGTTGGGCTAAAATTTCTGTAAATAAAACTGCCAAAAAGCTTTAAATTCGTGGTGGGATTCATCAAATAGCCCGCTTGTATATCGGCAATAAAAACATTGGTTTTGTTGCCTTGACCAATTTTAACATTGGTATTGTAAGCCCTATCGGTTTCATAGTTTTTATAAATGTTTCCTCCATAATTTAGTTTGTCAGTTGTCGTATCAAAATCCAATCCTCGAAGGCCATACGTAAATTTAGCATCGGCAAAATACCTCCCTTTGTTATATCTTGTGATTGCAATCAACTCTTGGAAATTTCCTCCCCACTGGTGGCCCATACTTTGGTTATTGTGTGCGTAATTCGTTAGCGGATTGCTGTGCGAATATACATAAGGACGCACTCTGTTATATTCGACTTGCAACAATAGATTTTTGACATTAAACGCATTGTAGTATTTTCCGCCAATTTGATAACCATATTTATTTTTCCAGCTTTTCTTTTGAGCCTTGATGTCGCTTAATGAAAACTCATCTAAAATAAACTGGCTGTAAAAGTTAATTTGGTTATTGTATTTGTATTTTCCTGTTAAACCCAATACGGCATTTCCAGTTTTCGAGGAAGAGGTAAACTCTACCGTTCGGTAAAAAATAATTGGATTAACAAAATTCATATCAAAACCACGGTTGTTCCCATTGCTCCAAACTACCGATTCGAACAAACCGAGCGTAAATTTTTTGGATAAATTCCAACTTAAATAGTGATTTGCCATGAATTTTGTGGCGTACGTTTTGTCTATAAATGCATCTGCCCGCACATCTTTAAGCCATAAATAAGTATTCGTATATTTTATTTTCCAAAAAGTGGTGTTGATTTTAAAAAAAGGATATGGACTTGCTCCATCTGCAAAAAGCAATGAACGGTAACCATCGCCCAAGAAATTTCGTCCATAACCCAACTGAAGATTTATAAATTTATTTGGCGTGTAAGTTAAATTGGCTTCTGCTGATGGGAAATCAAAAGCATCTTTTTTGAATCTTTTGGCGATTCCTATTCCAGGAATAATTGCTGGATCGCCTGCTGGAGTTGTATAGGGAACCGTATTTTGTGGATGAATGGATTCTGCATATTTGTTGTAGTAATCGGCAAATCGACCTTGACTTTCAAAAATTGTAGTGGTAAAAACAAATTGTTCGCCTAAACCACCATTTACTTGAACTCCACGTGTGTTTTGAAAGGTAGAAACCGCTTTGTTGCCGTCACTTTTTCCTAAACGAATGTCTAAAATTGGATTTAAAGTCAGCCAATAACCTTCTCCTTGAATTTGGACCAAATTTTCGTTGAACAATTTTCTCGTCCACCAACTATCAGAATTGCGAATTAGCTTTTTGTTTTCGGCTTTTAGGTCGTAGTATTTGGCAACTTCTGCATAATTGTAGGGTTTTGAGGCAGTGTGATTGTTGCTTCCAATTTGGTTCAAAGAGGCATCAAAACGCGAATAGTTGTTATGGGAAAACGGAATATTGAGATGGCTTTTGTAAATTGGATCTTCAAATTTTTTATAAACTATATTTTCAAATTCCTTTAGTTCTTTGTTCCTATCTTTTACAAAATCAGATTGATTTTTTGTTTTTTCATCTGCAATAATTTTGTTTTGAACAACATCTTCTAAAGGGATTTTTATGTTGATCGTGTAACGTGAAAATGTCGGTTTTCCACTGATAGTTGCTGGTTTTATTTTTGGTAAAGTAGAAAAAATTCTTTTGCTCTCAGCTATTAATTCGGGGTAAACTGCATCTACATATTGCACTTTAAAAACGCCTATGGTATCTACTTCGAATAAAACTATTGCGTTGCCCTTATAATTGTATTGTTGTAAATTATTGGGAACTTTAAAATTATTAAAGACAAAATTTTGAATTTGATTGTAAAAACAATTTTCTAATTCTGCACCATTTTTATTTTCACAATTAGGAAATGCAGGAAATTGTTCAGAATTTTGGCTTTGGGAAAATGCGTAACTCGAACTTAAAAGTAAAAAGGTAAAAAGTAATTTTTTCATGATGTTATGTGGGGTTTTAATAATCATTTTCACCAACTTGATGATTAGCAATTTCTTTTGCTGCGGACGTTCCGATTCGTTTCACACCAAGTTGAATCATTTGAATTGCCTCATCATAAGATTTTATTCCGCCAGAAGCTTTTATGGAAAGTGGAAATCCGTTTTCAATCATCATTTTAATGGTTGGAATGGTCGCACCATTTGGTAAATTATTTTCGGTTTTGTAAAATCCAGTGGATGATTTTATATAAATATTGGCAAATGTATTTTCTTTAAAATTAGCAATTACCACGTTTTTTATCAGTGCTGTTAATTGAATAATTTGTGACGGCTGGAGTGCTGCGACTTCAATAATCCATTTTACGACTTTGTTGTTTTCGATGCCAAATCGTGTGCAACTTAGAATTTCATTTTTAACTAACGCGATTTCCCCGTTTTTAAAAGCTTCGTAATTACAGACAAAATCCAAATCATTTGCTCCGTCTTCAATCGCTTTTTTGGCTTCTATTAGTTTTTTGTCTATGTTAGAATTCCCTAGCGGAAAATCGATAACAGTGCCAATATCTACTTTTGATTTGGTTTTTGTAATCATTTCTTTTGCAAAAGTTACCATTTCTGGACGAATCATAATCAATTTAAATTCCTGATCAATGGCTTCTTGGATGCAAGTTTTTACGATTTTTAGGTTTTCATTTTCTGAAACGCCTGCTTGCGCAGCAGTTTTTAAATAAGTAGCATCTAAATATTGTTTAATGTTCATTTGATTCATTTAAAATCCATTTTCAGAATGAGGTCATAAAATTAAAAAAATCCTACTTATTATAGCATTAAAAGAGTAAGAATAATTCAGAACAGCAGTTTACTTTATAATTATGTGCGCGCTCTGCCATTCATAAAAGCTAATTAAAGAATTATTTTCTCTATGGTTTAGATTGGATTGTACGCATTTTTTTTCAAATTGGTTTTTCAATTATAAAAAAACAACCTTAACTTATAATTATGACGTGATTAAACTTTTTTTTTAGGACTAATTTATTATTTTTACAAAAATTTTTATATCATGAAGAAAAATACCCTTTTTATTTTATTGTTAACTTTATTGTTAAACAGTTTTCAATTTATAGCATTTGCTCAAGAGAATAAAGAAGACTCAGATTTTATTTTTGGTCAACCAAAAAACCTTGCAGAAATTGCTAAAACCGACGGATTTATTCGATGCGCTTCGGCAGAGTATGAAAAATACCTGCAGAAAATGGATCCAAAAAGAATGACCGACGAGCAATTCGAGGCTTGGTTAGCACCACTTATTGACCAATATAAGCTAGACCAAATGACGAGTTCACAAAACGGTACAATTATTACAATTCCTGTGGTAGTTCACGTTATCCATTCTGGTCAAGATGTTGGTGTAGCACCAAACATAACTGATGCTCAGGTACAATCGCAACTTACAGTA
>CALPKO020000003.1 GCA_943324165.2 Bdellovibrio sp. ZAP7
AGAAGCGAACTTGAGGAAGAACGACGATTGTTTTATGTCGCCTTAACACGCGCTGAACAACAAGCTTATTTAACCTATGCGCAATCACGTTACCGTTGGGGAAAATTAACCGACAGCGAACCTTCAAGATTTATAGAAGAAATTGACGGCCAATATTTAGAATACTTGACGCCAGAAGAAAACCATTATCGTTACAAACCATTAATTGATAACGATATTTTTGGTGATGTCGATAAGTCTAAATTGAGGTTGGCAAAACCAGTTGGCGGTACTCCACCAAAACATGTTACTGATAATGAGCCAAAATCTGACATCAATATTCGAAAACTAAAACCAATTGGAAATTCAAATAGTCAGAATAATTTGTTTGACAACAAATTGAATGTTGGAAACATGGTTTTACATGAACGTTTTGGAAAAGGTGAAGTTATAAATTTGGAGGGAGTTGGTGCCGATAGAAAAGCAGAAATAAAATTCGATGTTGGTGGCATTAAAAAGTTGTTGTTACGATTTGCAAAGTTGGATATTATTGCTTGAATTTAATCTTATGTTTAACAACCTGAAACCTGAAACTTTCAAAATGAGCCAATTCATAAAAATATACGAAGACAAACCCAACGAAACAGCTATTAAAAAAGTTGTCGATGTGTTGAAAAATGGTGGATTGGTGATTTATCCAACGGATACTGTATACGGTCTGGGTTGTGACATTACAAACACAAAAGCATTAGAAAAAATTGCCAAAATCAAAGGAATCAAATTAGAAAAAGCCAATTTTTCTTTTGTTTGTAGTGATTTGAGTAATATTTCAGATTATGTAAAACAAATTGATACTTCAACTTTTAAGTTATTGAAAAGAGCGTTGCCAGGTGCTTATACTTTTATTTTACCTGGAAACAATAATCTTCCAAAAGAATTTAAAAAGAAAACAACGGTCGGAATTCGGGTGCCAGCCAATAATATTGCTCTAGAAATCGTAAAAATGTTGGGCAATCCAATTGTTTCCACTTCCATTTACGATGATGATGAAGTATTAGAATATTCAACTGACCCAGAGTTGATTTTTGAAAAATGGCAAAATCTGGTAGATGTTGTGATTGATGGTGGTTATGGCGATAACTTAGCTTCAACCATTATTGATTTATCTGGTTTTGAACCAGTAGTCATTCGAGAAGGAAAAGGCAGTTTGGATATTTTATAATTTTTTCGACAAAAAAAAACGCCTCAATTGAGACGTTTTTAAATTATTTTAGAAAAATTACTGCTTCGCAGGTTTTTTCATTTCCTTTTCAATCATATCATAAAATTCATCAATTTTAGGAAGTACAACTATGCGTGTTCTTCTATTTTTTGCTCTATTTTCAGCTGAATTATTTTCAACTAATGGAATAAATTCACTTCTTCCGGCAGCAATCAATTGTGCTGGATTAACTTTTAATTCTTTGGTCAATACCCTAATAATTGCAGTTGAACGTTTTACACTTAAATCCCAATTGTCCGTCAGATAAGCGTTTCCTGTAAAAGGAACATTGTCGGTGTGGCCTTCAACCATGCATTCAAACGTTGGTTTATCGTTTACCACTTTTGCCACTTTCGCCAAAACTTCTTTTGCTCTTTCACTCACCACATAGCTTCCGCTTTTGAAAAGTAATTTGTCTGCAATGGAAATAAAAACTACTCCTTTTTCAACATTCACTTCAATATCTGGATCAGAAATCCCAACCGAACTTTTCAAACTTGTAACCAATGCCAACGTTACGCTGTCTTTTTTGGTCAAAGCGTCTTGCATTCTGGTAATTTTTAAATCTTTTTCTTTGATTGTTTCTAGGGCTTTTTCGATATTTTGAGCACCTTGTGTAGACAATGTGGTCATGTTGCCCATATTGTTAATCAAATCTGAATTGTTCTTTTTCAAGTTCTCTAATTGATCTTTTAAACTTGCTAATGAAGCATTTAAGCCAGATTTTTCTTCGTTACATAAATTCAATTTTACTGTAGAAGTATTCAATAAATCTTGAATTTCTTTGTTTTTTGCTTCCAACGAAGCGAATTTCTTTTTAGAGACACACGAAGAGGTTACTAGCGTTAAAACAGCTAAGGATACTATGATTTTTTTCATTTAATTTTATATTTTTACAAAATTACTTTAATAATGAGTTGAGAACGTTTAAATTATGTTAAAACAGTTTTTCAAAAACCTTGCCATTATTTACAAAGTAAGTAAATACGATACTTTTAATTTTAAAATAATTTTTAAATTGAGTGCTTTCACGCTTTTTATAAGTTTTTAAAAACATTTTGTAAAACGATAAATGAGCCCTTAAAATAGCAAAAAAATGTTTGAATTTACCTTTAACTAAAAACTGATAACCTGCAATTCCATCTAAAATCATTCGGACAAACAAAACCAGAAACAAACTAGAGAGAGGTACATTCTTGGTCAACATCAAAAGTGAATTTCTAAAATTCAAGTACGTTTTTTGCGGATTTCCTAGTGCTAAAGTTGCTCCACCAACATGATATACGATAGAGGATGAAATATATTTAATTGTATGGTTTTTATTAAAGGCACGCCAACAAAGGTCAATTTCTTCTTGATGCGCAAAAAAATCTTCATCAAAACCGTTTAATTCATCAAAAACATTTTTTTTAATAAAAAAACAAGCACCCGAAGCCCAAAATATTTCGCAATTGTCATCGTATTGATGGTTGTCTTGTTCTAAAGTTTCAAAAATTCGACCACGACAAAATGGATAACCAAATTGGTCTATAAATCCCCCTGCAGCACCAGCATATTCAAATTTATTTTTGTCTTTAAAATCTAAAATTTTAGGTTGAATAATTGCTATTTTAGGTTCGTTTCCAAAAGTCTCAATAATCGGTTGCAACCAGTTTTCTGTCACTTCAATATCGGAATTAACCAACGCATAAATTTCAGCATCGATGTTTTTTAACGCCTCGTTATAACCTTTAGCAAAACCATAATTTTTATCATTTTGAATAATAATCACCATCGGAAAATTAGTTTTCAAAAAAGCGATTGAATCATCAGTCGATGCATTATCAGCAACATAAATGGTGGCTTCATTTGAAAACCTGATAATTGATGGCAAAAATGTTTCTAACAGCTTTTTCCCATTCCAATTTAGAACAACAACCGCAATTTTATCTTGTTTTTCCATTTATTCTAATGTAGTTTCAAAATAACGTTCTTCAATTCTTTTGATGTCTTTTATAGAGTTTTTGGTCCATGTGAATCGTTTTTCTAGCATTTCCTCCTGGGTTAATTGCCATTTAATGTCCGATTTTCTCAACCTGCTCATCAAATTTTGGATTATAATTGCGGCAGAAACCGAAATGTTTAAACTTTCTGTAAAACCAACCATTGGAATTTTTAAAAAACCATCTGCTTGTTCTAAAATTTCTGCCGATAATCCATCTCTTTCTGTTCCAAAAAACAAGGCGCTTGGTTTTGTAATATCAAAATCATCTAAGAGACAATCATTTTCATGGGGAGTGGTGGCGATTACCTGATAACCTCTTTCTTTTATAGTGTTTATGCAAGTTTGAACATCATCAAAACTAGTAATATCGACCCATTTCTGCGCACCCATTGCAATTTCTTTGTCAATCGTTTTTCCATACCTTTGTTCAATAATACTCAGTTCTTGAATGCCAAAAACCTCGCAGCTGCGCATTACCGCACTAGTATTATGCATTTGAAAAACATCTTCGACTACCACTGTAAAATGATTAGTGCGATTTTCTAAAATTTTTAGAAATTTATCTTTTCGATTATCAGTAAGCATATTTTCTAAAAAATTCAAATAAGCTAAATCTACCATCAATTAAAAATTTATTTGGCAAAAATACATAAAATCATTAGTTTTATGGCTTAAAATTGCGGGTATGAAAAAGAAATTAGTTGTCCTTTCCGGAGCAGGAATTTCTGCCGAAAGTGGTGTGAAAACTTTTAGAGATTCTGACGGATTATGGGAAGGTCACAATGTTTTGGAAGTAGCCACGCCCGAAGGATTTCGTAAAAACCCTAAATTGGTATTGGATTTTTACAACGAACGCCGCCGTCAACTTTCGAAAGTAAATCCGAATGCTGGTCATTTGATTTTGGCTGCATTAGAAACACATTTTGATGTCGAAATAATTACACAAAATGTTGATAATCTGCACGAAAAAGCAGGAAGTACCAAAATTTTGCACCTGCACGGCGAATTGTTAAAAGCGAGAAGCACCGGCACCGGCAACGAAAACTATATTTTAGATTGGGAAACCGATTTGAATCTTGGCGATTTAGACGACAAAGGATTCCAACTTCGTCCGCACATTGTTTGGTTTGGAGAAGATGTTCCTGCTTTAGAAGAAGCTGTTAGTATCGTTCAAAATGCAGCTGTTCTAATCATTATAGGTACTTCCATGCAAGTTTATCCTGCCGCAGGTCTTATGAATTTTGCTCCCAAAAACACACCTGTATTTTACATCGACCCAAAACCAGCCCATATCTATGATTCGCCACACGAAATAAAAATAATGGCGACAACCGCTACCAATGGAATGCAAATTGTTCAAGAAGAATTGATGAAGATGATTTAATTTTAGTAGCACAAAAGTAATTTTCAAAATCTTAAAAAAACAAACACTTTTTTCTACCTTTGCATTTAACACAACACATAATGATTATCCTTAACGAATTAAATGCCATTTCACCAATCGATGGACGTTACAGAAGTAAGACAAGCTCACTCGCTCACTATTTTTCTGAAGAAGCACTTATAAAATACCGTGTTTTAGTCGAAATTGAATATTTTATTTCCCTTTGTGAAATTCCTTTGCCGCAATTACAAAATGTAAATCCATCTTTATTTGAAAGCTTAAGAAATATCTACAAAAATTTCTCTACCGAAAATGCCGTTTGGATAAAAGAAACAGAGAAAACAACCAATCACGATGTAAAAGCGGTCGAATATTTCTTAAAAGATGCTTTTGAAAAATTGGGATTATCCGAATTCAAAGAATTTATTCATTTTGGTTTAACCTCACAAGACATTAACAATACTGCTATTCCACTTTCAACAAAAGAAGCTTTTCAAGAGGTTTATTTGAAATCCTTGATTGAATTAATTGCCAAACTTAAACAGTTAAGTATTGAATGGAAAGACATAGCCATGTTGGCAAGAACGCATGGGCAGCCAGCCTCTCCTACTCGTTTGGGCAAAGAAATTGGTGTTTTTGTCGAAAGATTGGAAGAGCAAATGCGATTGCTTTTCAATATTCCCTTTGCGGCAAAATTTGGTGGTGCAACCGGAAATTACAATGCCCATCATGTTGCCTATCCGCAAATTGATTGGCGAAAATTCGGAAGTGATTTTGTAGAAAACACGCTAGGTTTACACCATTCTTTTCCAACTACACAAATTGAGCATTACGACCATTTCGCTGCTTTTTTTGATGCTTTAAAAAGAATAAATACCATTATAATAGATTTAGACAGAGACATTTGGACTTATGTTTCGATGGATTATTTTAAACAAAAAATAAAAGCTGGAGAAATTGGATCATCGGCAATGCCGCACAAAGTTAATCCGATAGATTTTGAAAATTCTGAAGGAAATTTAGGTATTGCAAATGCTATTTTTGAACATCTTTCCGCTAAATTACCGCTTTCGAGACTACAACGCGATTTGACCGACAGCACCGTTTTGAGAAACATTGGCGTTCCTTTTGGTCATACTTTAATCGCTTTTGAATCGACTTTAAAAGGTTTGAACAAATTACTTTTAAACGAACCTAAATTTGCCGAAGATTTAGACAAAAATTGGGCCGTTGTGGCAGAGGCAATTCAAACGATTTTGCGCCGAGAAAATTATCCAAATCCTTACGAAGCTTTAAAGGAATTAACGAGAACAAATGGGGTAATCGACAAAAATGCAATCCATAGTTTTATAAATTCTTTAGCGATTTCTGATGCAATCAAAGCTGAGTTATTAGTAATCACTCCGAGTAATTTTACTGGCATTTAACAATACAATTTTATTTTCAATCATAAAAAATGAAAACAATAACTACAACTCATTTTAATTTTCCAAATCAAAAATCGGTTTATCACGGAAAAGTTAGAGAAGTTTATAACATCAACGACGAACTTTTGGTTATGATTGCAACCGATAGACTTTCGGCTTTTGATGTTGTTTTACCAAAAGGAATTCCTTACAAAGGACAAATTTTAAATCAAATTGCTACAAAATTCATGGAATTGACACAAGACATTGTTCCGAATTGGTTAATTGCAACACCAGATCCAAACGTGGCCGTTGGTCATCTGTGCACGCCGTTTAAAGTAGAAATGGTAATTCGTGGGTATCTTTCTGGTCACGCGGCAAGAGAATATGCACTAGGAAAACGCAATGTTTGTGGTGTAATGCTTGAGGAAGGTCTTAACGAAAATGACAAGTTTTCATCACCGATAATCACACCAACCACAAAAGCGGATAATGGTGCACACGACGAAGACATTTCAAGAGAAGCCATTTTATCAAAAGGAATTGTTTCTGAAGAAGATTATTTGGTTTTAGAAAATTACACACGCGCACTTTTTCAACGTGGAACGTCAATTGCTGCCAGTAGAGGTTTGATTTTGGTTGATACAAAATACGAATTTGGAAAAACAAAAGAAGGAAAAATCGTTTTAATTGACGAAATCCATACGCCTGATTCTTCTCGTTATTTTTATGCTGATGGTTACCTAGAACGGCAATATAATGGAAAAGAACAAAAACAATTGTCTAAAGAATTTGTTCGCAGGTGGTTGATTGAAAATGGCTTTCAAGGAAAAGAAGGACAGCAAATTCCTGAAATGACTGAAGAATATATAGCATCAGTTTCAGAAAGATACATCGAATTGTTTGAAAACATTTTAGGCGAAAATTTCGTTAAAGCTGATTTATCCGACATAGACAAACGCATCGAAACTAACGTTTTAAACTATTTAGCTAATAGATAAATCTAATTTTCGTTTCAAATGATTTCTTATAATACTAAAGATTGGTTTACTTACATTTTTCGTTTTCATAAAGGAGATACTTTTCGGGTGCTTTTTCCGGTAATGATTGCAATTGGAATTTATGCGGGAATTATAGGTTATTTGGAAGTAGAGTATTTGAAAATTTCTCAAAAAAGTTATGTGAGCAACATTACCGTTATGCACGGAATGTTGGGTTTTGTAATTTCATTATTGCTTGTTTTTAGAACCAATACTGCTTATGACCGTTGGTGGGAAGGTCGGAAATTATGGGGAAGTTTAGTCAATAACAGCCGTAACTTAGCTTTGAAATTAGCGGTGATTTTAGAAGAAGAAAAAGACCGTAATTTTTTTCGAAAAATAATTCCAATCTACGCTACCATTTTGCAAAAACACCTCAATAATGTTGAAACTGGTCAACAACTTTTTGACAATTTAGATTTAGAAATCGATCACCACAAGCACAAACCCAATCAGGTGGCGAAAATGATGTTTCAAAGGATTAACGATTTGTATATTGACAAGAAAATTTCTGGCAATCAATTGATCATCATTAATGCCGAAATACAATCTTTCTCTGATATTTGTGGTGCTTGCGAACGTATCAAAAACACTCCAATTCCTTATTCTTACAGTACATTTTTAAAAAAATTTATCTTTTTTTACGTCATGACTTTGCCTTTTGGCTATTCGGTAAGTTTAGGATACTATGTTGCTCCGGTCGTGGTTTTTATTTTTTATGTTTTAGCAAGTTTAGAGTTGATTGCCGAAGAAATTGAAGATCCTTTTGGAAATGACGAGAATGATTTACCCACGGAAATCTTGGCAGGAAAAATCAAAAAAAATGTGGAAGAATTGATTTAAATTTAAATTGCAGAAATTATGCTGACCGCCATCAACCCAAAATTACCGATGAGAGAAAAATCAGCAACTTATGATTTTTATGTTAACCAATTGGGATTTATTTTTTTTGGAGATCATGATTATGACGGCTATTTGATGGTAGAAAAAGATAATATCCAAATTCACTTTTTTGAATTTAAAGATTTAGATAAAATGCAAAATTACGGACAAGTTTATATTCGTACTAACTCAATCGATCAACTCTACCAGTCTTATCTTGACAACAAAGTAGGTATTCATCCGAATGGAGAACTTAATCTTAAACCTTGGGGACAAAAAGAATTTTCAATTTTAGATCCAGACAACAATTTGTTGACTTTTGGAGAAAGCACTTAAAATTAGTTTAATTTTGACAATCATTTAAATAAAGGCACCTAAATAAATTAAAATAGACATGAAAAAAATTATTTTTGGATTTATCTTCCTAAACGCTTTGAACATTCATGCACAAGCAGTTACAATCAGCACGAATAACATTACCGCAACGCAATTGGTAAATGAGTTTTTGGGAGCCAACAATAATGCTACTTCAGCTACAAAAAGTGTTGGTAATGGCATTGGCTATTTTCAAAATTCGAATCCTGCATTCCCGTTTAACAAAGGAATTGTAATTTCTACAGGAAATGTCACTGCCATAACAGGAACAAGTGATGTTTCTGGAACAGGATCTAATACAACAGATGCCAATTTACAAACTTTTGCCAATTCTAATGGCTTGACAGGTGGCTTATATGACGCCACTTATCTGTCTTATAACTTTACTGCAACTTCCACGCAATTGAATTTTGATTATATTTTTGCTTCAGAAGATTACGGACAATTCCAGTGTGGCTTTTCTGATGTAGTGGCCTTTTTATTGACAGATATCACTACAGGAACTACCACAAATATGGCAACCATTCCAGGAACGATTTTGCCTGTTTCTGTAACAAATATTAGAAATTCAGTAAATAATGCGGGTTGTACTTCTGTCAACCCACAATTTTTTGACGTATACAATGCCGTTAATAATCCAGCAACAAATGGTACAAGTTTTAACGGACGTACCGTTGTAATGAATGCTTTTGCCAATCTTACAGTAGGAAATGCTTATAAATTGAAACTCGTTATTGGCGATTATCAGGATGCACTTTATGATTCTGCTGTATTTATAAAAGCAAGTCCAACGCCTACAGAAGTTCTTGGAGCGGATTTAACAATTGCCAACAATACAGCAATTTGCGCAGGACAAAGCTATACCTTGAGTACTGGATTAAATGCATCAAATTATAATTTCCAATGGTATTTGAACGGTAATGTAATTTTGAATGCTTTTCAACCAACTTTCACGGTAAACCAAGCAGGTGTTTATCAAGTTGTTTATCAAAATATTTTAAATGGAAGTCAATTTTCAGACGAAATTATTATCGAAAACCCATTGCCTCTTGAAACTTTTCCAGATGTAACAACTTGTAACTTCTTTAACATAGCTTTTGCACAAAGTGGAGATTTTTATACTGGACCAAATGGAACTGGGCAATTAATTCCCCCTGGAACTGCCATAACTGCTTCAATGACAATTTATGTTTATAACGGTTGTGAAAACACGTCTTTTGTAGTAACAATCTTTCCAGCACCAATTACTTCTGCTCCACAAAACATGACCATCAACGAAGCAAATTCAGATGGTTTTGCTGCTTTCGATTTAGCTACTCAAATACCAATAATATTGAATGGACTTTCTCCAAATGACTATCAAATTAGTTTTTATACTAGCTATGCTGATGCTATAAATGGAATAAATGCAATAAGCGACTTATCCAATTTTACGAATTTTTCTAATCCACAAACAATTTATTCCTCTGTTACAAATTTAATTTCAGGATTTAATTGCAGTAATATTAGTAATTTTACTCTAAACGTGGTAAACGCACCAGCAGTTACTTTTCAAGACTTTACAATTTTTGAACCATCTACCGATGGCGTTGCCGTTTTTGATTTAACAGTTCAAATTCCTGCGATAATTGGAGCCAATGCAGATCCTGCAAATTTTGTGGTTACCTTTTTTACTTCTCTTGAAGATGCTAATAACAATGTAAATCCGATTGAAAATCCTAGTCAATTTACCAATACTACCAATCCACAAACAATTTATGTTAGGGTTACTAGCCTAAGTGGAAAAACTACAAGCACAACTTTTATTGGCAGCATGCAACTTTATGTGCAAGAAACACTTTCCAACAATGGTTTTAATGATTTAAAAATTACTGTTTCACCAAATCCTGTGATTGATTTTATGACAATTTCGTCAAAAGAAAATTTGGATTCAGTTGCCCTTTACAATGTTTTAGGACAGCTGGTCTATAAAATAGCAACAAAATCAAATAAAGAGAAAATTGACTTATCTACTTTAGCTGCTGGTAACTATTTTGTAAAAATAAATGCTGCCAACAATTCTAAAGTTATTAAAATCATTAAGCACTAATTTCAAAATAAAATCCCTCAAGTTTCCTATTAGAAGCTTGAGGGATTGTTATTTTTATTTAATTTAGTTTTCTAAATTAGTTCGTAAAAGAAAACAAATAACCCGAAATTGATGCCATTTGAGCATCATCTAAATCTGCATATCGCTTCATTTTTATAAGAATAGGTTCCCATTCTCGCTTACTAAAATTATTGGGTTCATACAATTGATGGCATTTGGCACAATTGTTTTCATACAAATTTTTACCATCTAGTTTTTCATGTACAACGGCAATTGGTGCTGTTTTTTGTGCTGACAAAACAATGGCGTTGGGTTTAGTATTAACTTCATCCTTGACAACTTTTTTGGTCGAACAACCCATTAAACTCAAAACTAAAAGTGCTGAAAAAGTATATTTTAAAATCATATTTCTCTAGTTAAATTACCTCAATTTTCGGATTGATTTTTAATAATTCTGCGATAAAATCAACACTTTTTTTAGGCGATACGTAAACATCATCTTGCTTGTTGTAAGTGATGATATAACCTTTAATGTCTAATGCAGGTTTCATGGTAACTTGTGGATATAAACCCGAAAAATATTGAACTTTATCTATTTTATTGATGTCGATTCTTCCTCTAAAAGGGCCAGAGCGGTAGAACAAAAAACTATTTTTGATGACATAACGTGTGTCCAACAAAATCCAAACTACTAATGCCGAAGCCAATGAAGTGATGATAATCGGAGCAACGTCTAATGATGGTTTGTTCAAGTTCAAAAGCATCATTATTAACATAAACAACACCAACCCCCATAAAACGATTACGATAAAAAAACTTTTAGAGGATAAATAGTTTTTCATAATTAATTTTAATTTCTAAAAAATGGTTTAATTTTACGCTAAATTAATACAAATATGTCAGATATAAACTGGAAAACCGCAAAAATTTTTGAAGACATCACCTATCAAAAATGCGATGGTGTAGCAAGAATTGCCTTTAATCGCCCGAATGTTCGCAACGCTTTTCGACCAAAAACTACCAGCGAATTGTACCAAGCATTTTATGATGCGCAAGAAGATACTTCAATCGGCGTGGTTTTGCTTTCTGCCGAAGGACCTTCGACCAAAGATGGTGTTTATTCTTTTTGCAGTGGTGGCGACCAAAACGCTCGTGGACACCAAGGTTATGTGGGTGAAGATGGTCAACACCGACTCAATATTCTCGAAGTACAACGCCTTATTCGCTTTATGCCTAAAGTCGTAATTGCCGTTGTACCAGGATGGGCAGTCGGTGGTGGACACAGTTTGCATGTGGTTTGCGATTTGACTTTGGCGAGCAAAGAACACGCTATTTTTAAACAAACCGATGCCGATGTAACGAGTTTTGACGGTGGATATGGCTCGGCGTATTTGGCAAAAATGGTAGGACAGAAAAAAGCAAGAGAGATTTTCTTTCTAGGTCGCAATTATTCTGCTCAAGAAGCAATGGAAATGGGCATGGTGAATGCCGTGATTCCTCACGAAGATTTAGAAAATACCGCTTTTGAATGGGCACAAGAAATTTTGCAAAAGTCGCCAACCTCGATAAAAATGTTGAAATTCGCCATGAATTTAACTGATGATGGTATGGTAGGACAACAGGTTTTTGCTGGTGAAGCTACTCGGCTAGCTTATATGACCGAAGAAGCCAAAGAAGGTAGAAATGCTTTTTTAGAAAAAAGAAAACCCAACTTTGGAGAAAATAAGTGGTTGCCGTAGTTAATTAAGAGCTTTTGGAAACTAATAGAAAATAAAAAAATCGCTGAAAGGCGATTTTCTTTTTAAAAACACCAGTTGAACATTGCTTTTATATTGATTTCAGGATAATTATATCGAAAAAAGTTATTTTTTTTTGCATTCGAATTTAATTGGTAAATTTGGAAAAGAATTCTATTTAAAATCAACCCCATGCAAGACTTTACCAACGCAACCATCGACACCACAACACTACCTCGTTTTGAAGAAGTTGTTTTCTCAAAACTGCATCCTAATTATTGGAAAGTAATATTGCTCAATTGGCTGATTTTATTTTTATTTGGCGGTGTAGGTTTGTTTCTTGCCAGTTTTCGCATAGCCGAAATTGCCGAATACAAAATTAATTTTATCATTGTTTTTTTGTTTTTTTGTGTTTTGGTAATTGGTTTTTCGCGCATTGGCTTCGTCAAAAAAGGGTTTGCTTTTCGCGAACACGATTTGTTGTTTACCCATGGCATCGTTGCCACAACAACCATCATCATTCCTTACAACCGCATTCAACATGTGGCACTCGAAGAAGGTATTGCAGCAAGACTTTTTGGATTGTCGAAAATTGAAATTTTTACGGCTGGCGGCAGCAACAGCGACATACAAATTCCAGGAATTAAGAAAGAAGAAGCCGAAAACATCAAGCAATTGTTGATGGGAAAAATTCAAATTCAATTGCAATAATGTCAAATTTCAATCAACCACAAAGACAAAACAAACTGGGCGTTTTGGTGCTTTTTTTAGACACCATTCGCCAGTTTTCTCGTGCTTTGTTTCCGATCATTTTGGTTTCTATCATCAAAATAAAATCGTTCCATTTGGGTATAATTGTTTTGATTCTATTTTTAGTTTTAGCGGTTTTTGCAACAATTGCTTATTTAAAATACTACTATTTCACCTTCTACTTAGACAACGACAACCAAGAGTTTATCGTTAACGAAGGGATATTTAACAAAACTAAAACGGCAATCCAACTGCATAAAATTCAACATGTCAACATCAAGCAATCGTTTGTTCAAAATATAATTGGCGTTTATGCCCTCGAAATTGATACCGCTGGCACAAACAACCAAGAAATTGCCATCAAAGCGATTTCGCACGCAGTTGCCTTGGATTTAAAATCAAAATTATTAGAAAACGATGCTATAAAACAAAGTTTAAATGAAGAAAATATTGGTTTTGAAACGGAAGAAAATACAAACGACGCTTTTGTGAAAATCAGTTTTTCTAGCTTACTGAAAATAGGAATTACCTCCAATTACGTAAAAAGTTTTTTGATTCTTTTGGCTTTTTTCTTCTCTGCTTTTGAAAATATCAAACATATTTTTGGAGAAGATGCTATCGAGGAAAATAAAATTGACGGTTTTTTAGAAAAAAACTTAATGCTCGAAGCCCTTCCGATTTTGTTTATTTTGTTTATTGCTGTCATTATCATTGTGAATTTAGTTCGCGTGGTTTTTCGTTATTTCGATTTTAAAATCACCAATCAAAACGGCTCACTCCTGCTCTCTTTTGGATTATTGAACACCAAAAGCACTATCATCAAACCCAACAAAGTGCAGATTGTTGCCTTTTCGAGCAACTATTTCCAAAAGAAAATGAATGTCCTAGAAATGAAAATCAAACAAGCAACCAATGGCGAAAAGGAAGAAGAAAAAGCCGCCATTGAAATTCCGGGTTGCAATAATGTTGAGAAAGAAGCGATTTTGAAAATCATTTTTGGGCAAAATCCCATCAAAGGAATTGAACTAAAACCCAATTTTAGAAAACTTGGTTTTGCTATTTTCCTGACCACTATTTTGCCAATATCAGCCTATTTATTGCTTAGAAACAATATTAAAGAAAGAGAAATAATTGACTATTTCGTTTTTATTTATGTTATTTTTGTGGGCTTAATTCAGTACTTTAAATTCCGTAACAACAAGTTGTTTTTAGACAAAGATTACATCATCAAACAAAGTGGCGCGTGGGATATTAAAAACGAAATTATCGAAACGAGTAAAATACAAGCCATTTCGACATCGCAACTTTTTTGGCACAAAAGCTTGAATATTGGTTCGATAACTTTGCATACAGCTGGTGGAAAAATTGATTTTCAATTGGGAAATTTTGAGAAAATAAAAGCATTTAAAAACCTTTGGCTTTATGAGATTGAATCTACGAATGTGAATTGGATGTGAGTTTGAGGTTAGAATTTAGAGGTTAGAATATAGAGGAAAGAAGAAAGAAGAAAGAGGAAAGAGGAAAGAAGAAAGAGGAAAGAGGAAAGAAGAAGGAAGAAGGAAGAAGGAAGAAAGATAAAAGATAAAAGAAGAAAATACAATTCACAATTCAAAAAAAAATGAAACATTGGATTCAAGCTGCAAGATTAAGAACTTTACCGCTTTCGGTTTCGGGAATTATTGTAGGAAGTGTTTATGCACTCGCCCATTCCACCGACAAAGTGCTGACACCAACAGAAGTTTTTAATTGGCGTATTTTTGGTTTTGCAATGCTAACCACACTTGGATTGCAAATACTTTCCAATTTCGCAAACGATTATGGCGACGGAATTAAAGGAACAGACAATGAAGACCGAATCGGTCCGAAAAGAGCCATTCAAAGTGGAAGTATTTCACCAAAAGCAATGAAAAATGCGTTAGTTGTAACTTCTATTTTAACTTTGATTGTTGCTATTTTATTGATTTATTTCGCTTTTGGAGTGAGCAATTTTGGTTATTCAATCTTTTTTCTAATCCTCGGAATTTTAGCCATTGCATCGGCAATTCGCTACACGGTTGGTAAAAGTGCTTATGGCTACAATGGATTTGGCGATATTTTTGTTTTTATTTTTTTCGGATTAGTGAGCACGCTTGGTGTCAATTTTTTATATTCAAAACAATTGGATTTGGATTTGTTTCTTCCAGCTATTGCCATTGGATTTTTGAGCGTTGGTGTATTGAATTTAAACAATATGCGGGATGAAGCATCCGACAAAAAAGCAAATAAGAACACCATTGTCGTGAAAATTGGTGGCGAAAATGCCAAGAAATACCACTATTTTTTAATCATTTGTGCTATGGTTTTGGTGGTGGTTTTTGCGATTATAAACAATTTTCATTTTGATCAATATTTGTTTTTATTGGCTTATATTCCATTAACGAAGCATCTTATTAAGGTATACAAAAACAAAGTTCCAAGAGATTTAGATCCAGAATTAAAGAAATTGGCATTAAGCACTTTCGCCCTTTCTATCCTTTTGGCGATGAGTATGATTTATTTACTTTCTGATATTTTAGTCGGACTCTAATTGTTTTAAAATAGAATTTTAGCATGAATAATAGATTATTGCTCCTTTTGATTTTTTTAAGTTTAAAAGCTTTCTCACAAACTGACGGTTTTTGGGACAAAGAAAGAGCAACTTATAAAGAAATAAAAGTTTCAGCTGGACAACGAATCGTGATCAAAACCGAAGATTTACCCATCGGAACCACAGAAATAGTTTATCGCATCACCCTTTTAGACGAAAACCAACAATTGGCCAATAGTTTAGCTTCCGTTTTAAAAGCCATTCCAGATCCGACCGGAATTAGTCAAGGTTCTGCAGGTGCTGTTTTTATTTTATCGAAAGTATCAGGCGATGACAAATGCACTTACGCGATGTTTGCCAATAACGAATCAGCGCAAAACTATAAAGAAACTGGAAAAACAGAAAAAGCTTGTTTGACCCAAAATGAAGCGGTGAGCAAAGATGCTAAAAGAATTTCTGTCGAAAAATCAACTTGTTTCAATTCAGATTCCAACGCAATTTGGTTTGGCTTTGAAAGCAAAAATTGGATTTTGAAACAAAAAATTATTTTAGAAGTGGTCCCGTGGATAGATTATAAACTTAATCGAGGTTGGAATATCGAAAACAGAAAGTCGATATTGGCTTTGGCCAAAACTTCAGATTTAGCAAAAAAGATGATTAACTCGGATGATTTTTGTCTTTGCATTTTAGAAAAAATGCAGAAACAATTTAGATTCCAAGAATACCAAAAATTACTTGCCATCGAAAAAACCAAAGCTTTTAGGGATTTTGGAAATACCTGCTTAACGGAAAAACCAGCTAACAAATCCATTTTAGAGGGAATTAGATCAGATGCTAACCAATATTTTAAGAAGAAAAAATACAAAGAAGCCATCGATTTACTACTTAATGCAATAGTTGATAACGGAAACGGAAACCATTTGGATTATAATGCTTTAGGAACTTACTATTTATATTCCAATCAATATCAAAAAGCCATTCAAAGTTTACAAGCAGCCGAAAAATTAGACAATGCTGAATTGCTGATAAAACTAAATTTGGCTCATGCGTATTTGTTGAATGGCGATTTTCACGAAGCCAAAATGTTACATAAAAAATTCAAATCGCAAAATGTAACGGCAAATCAAAATTGGAATACTAAAACAAAATTTGATTTTGAAGATTTCAAAAAAAACGGTATTCAAAGTGAAGATTTTGAAAAAATACTAAAATTAATTGACTAATCCATTTTTAAAATGAAAGCAAGCTATCACCAATACATGCTTGATTTTAAAAGACCTTCTGGCACTTCAAGAGGGATTTTAACCCAAAAAGAAACTTGGTTTTTAATCTTAGAACATCAAGGGAAAATGGGTGTTGGAGAATGTGGGCTGTTGCGAGGATTAAGCATCGATGATAGGCCGGATTATGAAGAAAAACTGAAATGGGTTTGTCAGCATATTCATTTGGGAGAAGAGCAACT
>CALPKO020000004.1 GCA_943324165.2 Bdellovibrio sp. ZAP7
CTTTCGATAGTGTCTTTTCCTTTTACTAAATTGAGTTTGTATTCGGGAATATTAACTATTACGTATTGATCACCAAGATTTTTTTGGTACCATTTCCATCGCTCTAAATTGGCAATAATTTGCTGCTTACGTTGGTTTTTAGAATAATTTAGAGCGTTAATTGTACCTTGACCGATAATTCCATCGGCGATAATTCCATGTCTTTTCTGAAAAGTCCTAATTCCTTCAAAAGTAATTTTGTCGTAAATTGGTTTTAAACTGTCAATATTTGCTAAATCTTTCCAATAAATTAATTTTCTTTTTATTGAAATCAAGCTTTTGTTGGTATCATTTAGAACGATTTTTTGTTTAAACTCAATCCTTTTTATGGTATCATTTGGAAATTTATCAATCAAAATCAAGGCTTTCTTCAACCTTTTGTAAACAATATGATTAGGTTTTGATTTTTCTAGATTGATTGTCAAAGAATCCGTTTCTAAACTACTTTTCAAGAGTTTATTTACGTCTATTTTGTTTTCAGTCAAAGCCCAATCGGTGTATAGATTCTTAGGATTGAGTTTTCCTGTGGTTAAATGATTGATGTATTTTTGAAAACTTCTTGTCAAAAGCAAATCATAAGCAATCAATTCATGTTTAGTAAGTTTAGAAATGTTTTTTTCATATTTTGCTAGTTTATCAACATTGTAATCTTTTGGATTCAAACCTTCAACTCTTGCTAATTCCAATTCATTAATAAGTATTTTTCTTTTTTTTGTCGATTGCCAAACAGTTTCAAAATGATAGGATTTGTAAAAGGTAAGAAGCGATTTGTTGTTAAATTGTGTCACTTTTGAAGAATCAAATTTAATAATTTTCCCTTCGGTTGCGGAGCGTGGTTGCTCGACAATTTCTTTTGACTTTGCTGGAAAAATGGTTTTGTTTTTAGGATTTCCTTTTTTGCAACTAATTATAAGAACAAATATTAAAAACATTAAAATACGCTTCATGATTGGGGATTTTTAGCTTTAGACTTCAAAGGTATGATTAAAAAGTTCCGATAAAGTTATAAAATTATTTGTATGTTTTTAAACATTACATAATGTGTTCCTATTTCTGCAATTTCAAATGGATTTCCAATGATTTGATAACCTAGTTTTTCATAAAATCCAACAGCAATAATTCTGGCATTCAACCAGATTAAATTTCCTTTTTGTTTTTGAATATAATGTTCTGCAAAGTGAATTAATTTTGCGCCAATTCCTTTTTTTTGATGAATAGTTAAGACTGCCATGCCGCGAATTTGAAATTGATTTTCCTTAAAAAAAGAATTGTCCTTTTTGAAAACACTAATGATTCCGATTAAATTATCCCTTTCAAAAAAACCAAAATGTTTAGTTGACTTTAAATCGTCATTTTCAAAATGACAAGTTTCTAATGGTTGACCTGGTCTCAAAACGGGATGTCTTACTGAAAATGCTTCTGTACTGGTAATTTCTCTTATCATATTTATTGTAAATTATAAATAAAATGAAAATGTAACTTTTTAATATTAAAATAATTAAACTACTCGCAAATAAAATATTTAAAAAAAATTAAAAATAAACTTGCATAAAAAACAACTTATTGCTTATATTTGCTCCTCAGTAATGCGAAAGTAGCTCAGTTGGTAGAGCTCCAGCCTTCCAAGCTGGTTGTCGCGAGTTCGAGCCTCGTCTTTCGCTCTTTTATTTACCTCATTTGCTTTTAGTAAATGAGGTTTTTTATTTGATGCTAAATGCCAAAAATCGCTTTTGAATTTGCTGTTGTAATGTTGGCAATTTCTTCTACAGACATCTCGTAAATAGAAGCTAATTTTTCTGCAACATTACTGATATAACTACTTTCATTCCTTTTTCCACGGTAAGGATTTGGTGCTAAATAAGGTGAATCGGTTTCTAAAACTATATTTTCCAGGTCAATTTGATTCAAAAATTGATCAATCTTTCCGTTTTTGAAAGTTACAACGCCACCAATTCCGAGTTTCATATTTAAATAAATAGCTTGTTTGGCTTGTTCGTAATTTCCTGTAAAGCAATGAAAAATACCGAATAAATCCTCACTTTTTTCGCTTTCTAATACTTCAAAAACTTCGTCAAAAGCATCGCGACAATGAATATTGATGGGCAATTTGTATTTTTTTGCTAATTGAATTTGGTATTTAAATGCAATTTTCTGAATATCCAAAGTGGTTTTGTCCCAATACAAATCGATTCCGATTTCGCCAATGGCATAAAATCTGTGTTTTGCCAATTCATTTTCAACATGTTGCAGTTCTTCTAAATAGTTTTCTTTGACATAACAAGGATGCAAACCTATCATTAAGAAAACATTTTCTGGATATTGATTTTCAATTTCATACATTTTATTTGTGAAAGTCGAATCTATCGAAGGTACGAAAATGCGATTAACACCGGCGTCGAATGCGCGCTGCATCATTTCTGGTCTGTCGTTTTGAAATTCTTCGCTATAAATATGTGAATGCGTATCGGTAATGATCATTTTCTGATTTAATATTCGTGCCTGCAAAGGTAACAAGATTATTGTAATGTATATTTGTATAAAAAAAAAGACTTTTTTAATGAAAAATCTACCTGAAATTCTAAAGAAAGAAAACTATAAAAAAATAAAATTTAAACTCACCAAAACGCAGCACTGGTTGATAAAAGCAAAAATTAATGGGGTTGTGGGCAATTTTATTCTCGACACCGGCGCATCGAACAGTTGTGTGGGTTTCGAAAGCATTGATTATTTTATTTTGTATGCGAAAAAATCAAAAACTAAAGCAAGTGGGGCAGGAGCAACAGGAATGTTTACGCAAATTTCGCATAAAAACAATTTGCAATTGGGCACTTGGAAAGGAATAGATTTCAATATTGTTATTTTCGATTTATCGCACGTAAATGAGGCGTTAACAAGTCACAAAGTAAAACCTGTTCGAGGAATTGTTGGTGCTGATGTTTTGATGAAAGGGAAGGCAATTATAGATTATTATAACTGCTGTTTGTATTTGCAATAGAGAAATCTTTGCTAAATTTTAAAAAATGTTCAAGGTTTTGAACGTACAATTTATCAATTTCTCTCAATCTTATAAAATCCCTTTTCGGCAGTCGCGTGAAAAGGGATATTCATTTTCGCACAACTTGTCTTCCAACGTTGCACATACGATTTGAAATTCGAACCATTCGCAATAATTACTTTTGGATGGTAAAAAGTCAAAAGGCGGTCTAGATTTATTTTTGGAGATTGCGTTATTACCACAATATTTGGATTGATTTTTTTAGGATAGATGCCCGAACTGTCTACAATCAAAATGGTAGTCTTATCAAAAAATAAAAGATTTCCTAGCTTTTCTTTCTTGGTAATTGCACTGAAATTAGCAATCAAATACGATTTTAAAGTTCCGTTTTTATCTGCATTTTTCAAAATACTGTCATTGGCAAAGAGCGTCACTTTTTCACCAGTTCTTTCGGTGATGAAGGTGTTCTTTTTAGAATGAAAAACAATCCATTCTTGTTGGTTTTGATTGGTATAATGCGTTGTAAAATAACTTATCTGAAACAAGAAAATGGCAATCAATGCAAAGATTAATTTTGTAAAATTGGGTTTTTTAAACCAGACTACCACCGCAATAATTATCAAATAAAGCGCAAATAACATCCAAATGTTCAACGGGATATCTTGGATTATAAACTGTTCTACGGATGCAATTTTACCGATTGTCCAATTCATTGTAAAAACCAAATGTTCTAAAGTTTTCGATAATACTATCCAAACAGGACTGAAAATAGCAATAATCATAACCAAAACACCAACGGCCATAATCAAACCAACCGCAGGAAGGATAACCAAATTAGTAAGGAAAAACAAACCAGGAAACTGATGAAAATAATAAATGCTTAATGGGAAAGCACCAATTTGAGCAGCAAATGACACGGTTAAAATATCCCAAAATCCTTTTGTAAACCAATTTTTAGGTTGCCAAAGTTGTTTAAATAAAGGTTGTAACCAGACAATAAAAAACAGGGAAACATAACTCAATTGAAAACCAACATCAAACAAAAACGAAGGTGAAACAATCAAAATTAATAATAATGAGACCAACAAAGTATGAAAAATATTGGTTTCTCTCTTCAAACAAATTCCGCCGGCAACAAACGAAAACATGGTTACAGACCGAACCACAGAGGGAGAAAGTCCTGCAATGATTGCAAAGCCCCAAAGTGAAAAAAAGATAATGAAAAAGCGCGCCAAATTTGCCATTTTGTTTTTAGGCAATCTCAGCAGGAGAAAATTAATAAACAGCAACAAATAGCCAACGTGTAAACCAGATACAGACAAAATATGAACCGCCCCAGCAAATTGATAATCATGCAAAATTTCCGGAGAAATGTCTTGTTGTTGTCCTAAAATTAAAGCAACAACTACATTTAATTCTTGGGAATTAAAATTGCTTTTCTGCAGGTTTTCTATTATTCTCTTCCGCAATTTTGCCGAATAATACCAAATACTTTTGTCTAATGCGGTATTAATTTTCAGATCTGAAACACCAACATACATTTGCGCTAAAATTGATTTTGTCGTCAAATATTTGCCGTAGTCAAACTGATTAGGATTGTTTGGTTTCTTATGTTGATAAATTTCTCCCTCAATCAACAAAGTGTTTCCAATTTCGAGGTCAGTTTTTAAACCTTCTTTTTCAATGTTCAAAAGCAATTTTCCTGAACTTTTTTCATTGTCAAATCGATTCACAACCGCAATATACCGGTTGTTGAAGTTCGAACTTTTTAGTTTTTCTCGTAAAGTGACTTCTAAAAGGTAGTTTTTATTTTCGGTAGTACAAAAGTGAATATAATTGTCTTTTTGAAAATAATCATTGTGAACAACTTGTGTCGTCGCTCCAATAACAAAAGACAGAAAAAAAGTAAAAATACCAAAGTATGCTTTTTGAATAAAGTTTTTATTGGCAAAAAAATAAAAAATCAAGAATAAGACTACCGAAATTGAAAGTAAACAAAACGTCGTTTGGGGAGTAATTTTTGCATAAGTGGCAAATAAAATTCCTAAAACAAAGTAAATGGTTATTCGAGCTAATGGAAATCGGAACACTTTCATACAACTAAAGTACTCAATTTCAGCAATAAATTAAAATTTCTATAAAACTTTATTGGCCTGAACGAAAGTTTTTTTGTAGTAAGGTTCTTTCGTTGATGAAACAACAACTCCCTTAGAAGTGGAAGAATGTACAAATTTTATTTCATCGTTCAAAACATCTATTACCATTCCAACATGGTTGATAACGCCTCTTCCATTGGTTTTAAAGAAAATTAAATCACCTTTTTGAATGTCTTTTTCTGCTCTTTTTTCGCCAATAGCTGCCATTTCATGTGAGCTTCTTGGGAGTTTTAAATCAAAAATATTAAAAACTGCGGTAACCATGCCAGAACAATCCATACCAGAAATATTGCTTCCTCCGCCGTGGTATTTTACGCCCACAAAAGCCATGGCGTTATTGATCAATTGAACTGCTAAATAATCTTCAGATGGAGCAGGTAACAAATCGCTATCATCCACATTGTCAACTAAATATTTTCTTGATTTTGAAGTATTTTTTACTGGTTTTACCTCTTTTTTGATTTCTGTAACAGTCAATTTTGTAGGTTTTTCTATAACTGTTTCTGTTTTTTTCTTTTCTGAAGCAACAATAACTTTTCTTGGTTGTTCAACGGTTGTTTCGGGGGTTTTCTTTTCTTCTGGTTTTTTATAAATTCCTTTTTGTATCGCTATTTTTTTTGAGGTAACGATTTGAGCATGTCCAAAAGAAGACATTATTAAAAAGAAAATTGTTATAATAGGTATGATTTTTTTGTAGGACATATTTTATTTTTTATTTTTTGGCGAAAAAAGCTTTTAGATTTATAAATAAAATTGAAATGATTTTAAACAAACCAATAATCAGAATCTATAACGTTTAAAAAAAAATATTTGTTATAAATTAAGATTGCGAATGTAGTCAAAATTGCAAGAAAATAAAAAACTTTAACATTTGAATGTTATAATTTTAAAACTTGAAAACGTAATATTTTTAATTTATAATAGAGTTATTTATTTATTTTCCATGCTTTTAACAATCAAGGTAGCTGTTTTTTCGCTGGCGCCAATGCCACCAAGGTGTTGTTCTAAAAGGGTGTAATTATCAACTAGATTTTTGCGATAAATGGGATCTAGAATTTTTTCTAGTTCCATTTTTAGGGTTTTAGAATTGCAGTTTTCTTGGATTAATTCGGTCACCACTTCTTTGTCCATGATTAAATTAACAAGAGAAATGTACTTTAAAGTTATGATTCGTTTTGCAATTTGATAGGAGGCCCAACTTCCTTTATAGCAAACCACTTCCGGTACTTTGAAGAGAGCGGTTTCTAAAGTGGCGGTGCCAGAAGTGACCAAAGCCGCGGTGGCAATTTGTAATATATCGTAGGTTTTGTTGGCAACAAAATGCACATTTTTGTTTTTTAGAAATTGCTCATAAAAAGCATAATCT
This sequence comes from Bdellovibrio sp. ZAP7, assembly GCA_943324165.2. Classification (GTDB taxonomy): domain Bacteria; phylum Bacteroidota; class Bacteroidia; order Flavobacteriales; family Flavobacteriaceae; genus Flavobacterium. The sequence goes on from CALPKO020000004.1 coordinate 6,557, forward strand.
TGACTTGGCGCACCAGCAATTACAAATTGATAAGCAGGAAAATCAGCTACAACGCTCAACATAACTTCAAGCATTTTAGCAATTTCTTGTTTTCTACTTCCTGGAAGAATGGCAATAATTGGTTTTTCGTTTAAATTATTTTCTTGCTTAAAAGCATTTTCATTAATTAGAATTCTGTCGTGAATTGCATCTATCAATGGATGACCAACAAAGTGCACCGGAAAATGATGTTTCTTTTCGTAAAAATCTTTTTCAAAAGGTAAAATAACATACAATTCATCGAAATCTCTTTTAATATCTTTGATTCTATTTTCTTTCCAAGCCCAAATTTGTGGTGAAATATAATAATGGGTTTGGATGCCTTTTTGCTTTGCCCATTTTGCAATGCGCATATTAAAACCAGGATAATCAATAAAAATGATGGCGTCTGGTTGAAAATGCTCGATGTCATTTTTACAGAAAGCAATGTTTTTAAAGATGGTTTTCAAGTTTAGAATGACTTCTAAAAAACCCATAAATGCCAATTCACGGTAATGTTTTACTAAAGTACCGCCGGTTTTTTGCATCAAATCACCACCCCAAAATCTTATTTCAGCAGCAGTATCTTTTTTATACAGGGCTTTCATCAGATTTGATCCATGTAAATCGCCCGAAGCCTCGCCAGCTATTATGTAGTATTTCATTTTTAATTAATTAAAAGAATAGAAAACAATTTATATCGATTGAGATTTTACCTTCCAAAATTGTTAACAAAAATAAGCAAACTATCTCGAAAGTAACCTATTTATGAAATTTCTGCTTAATTTTGTACAATGCAAACGGAAAGAAAAGACATTAGAAGTTTATCAAAAGACCAAATTCGTGAATTCTTTGTCGCCAACAACGACAAAGCTTTTCGAGGAAATCAAGTTTATGAATGGCTTTGGAGCAAAGGCGCTCACCGTTTTGAGGATATGACCAACATTGCTAAAACAACTCGAAATTTACTTGAAGAGCATTTTGTAATCAACCACATCAAAGTAGATATGATGCAAAGAAGTGAAGATGGCACCGTAAAAAATGCCGTTCGTTTGCACGATGGATTGGTGGTAGAATCGGTGTTGATTCCAACAAATACTAGAACAACAGCTTGTGTTTCGAGCCAAGTGGGTTGTAGTTTGGATTGTAATTTTTGTGCCACAGCTCGACTTAAAAGAATGCGCAATTTAGAACCAGCAGAAATTTACGACCAAGTTTTGGCTATCGACAAAGAAAGCCGTTTGTATTATAACCATCCGTTGTCGAACATCGTTTTTATGGGCATGGGCGAACCTTTGATGAATTATAACAATGTTTTAAAAGCCATAGAAATGATTACTTCTGAAGAAGGCTTAGGAATGTCACCCAAACGCATCATGGTTTCTACTTCTGGTATTCCAAAAATGATTAAGAAATTGGCTGACGATGAGGTGAAATTTAAATTAGCAGTTTCGCTTCATTCTGCAATTGACGAAATTCGCGCACAGATCATGCCATTTTCAAGCAATTTTCCGTTGGCAGATTTACGAGAAAGTTTAGAATATTGGTACCGAAAAACAAAAAGCAAAATCTCCTATGAATATGTGGTTTGGAAAGGCATAAACGACAACAAAGCTTCGATTGATGCATTGGTAAAATTTTGTAAATACGTGCCTTGCAAAGTCAACTTGATAGAGTACAACCCGATCGATGATGGCGAATTTCAACAAGCTTCAGAAGAAAGCATCAACGCCTATATTACAGCTTTAGAAAACAGTGGAATTGTAGTGAAAGTGCGCCGAAGCCGGGGCAAAGACATTGATGCCGCTTGCGGACAATTGGCGAATAAAGAAGGATAGCGTTTTTTTAAATTAAATCCAATAAATCTGAACATCTAAAACTAGCAAAACTAATAAAGTAAAAGTATGAAATTTACTTTTTATTTCATTGTATAATATTACACAAGTGATTTTCTCTCAAATAAAAGTAATTTTTCACTTGTTCGAATTTCCATAATTTTATTAAGATTTTCCAATATTTTTGTGTTTGGACATTTTTTAAACACACGTTATTTGTTAAAAATTTGTTTAACATGTTTAATATAAAAAATTCAGCATCTTTTTGAATTAAATCGGTAACAAAAATAAAGTTTGGTTGACTTATTATTGCAAATCATCAATCTTTTTACTGAACTTGTTTTAGTATTTAAATCAACAAAACCCCACCCATTCATGAGAAAAATGCTATCAGTCAGCTTATTCTTCGTAACCTTTTTAGTTTTTAGCCAAAAAAAAACACTTCAAACGCAATTTATAACCGAAACGGTTACCATTGATGGTAAAATTTCTGAACCCGTGTGGAACACCGCCCATATTGCAACAGATTTTATTAGTTTAGAACCAGACAATGGCAATCCAATTCCGCAAAATCGCCGTACAGAAGTGAAAGTTCTATATAATAACGACGCCGTTTATGTTGCAGCAACAATGTATGATGACGAGCCTAACAAGATTTTAAAAGAGATTTCTCAACGAGACGATTTTGGCACCTCGGATGTATTTGGCATTTTTATCAACGGTTTTAATGATGGTCAGCAAGATTTTAGGTTTATAGTTAATGCTGCCGACGGTCAAGCCGATTGTGTGGCAACCGAAACCAATGGAGAAGATTTTTCTTGGGATGCCATTTGGGCCAGCAAAGCCACTATAACCAATTTTGGTTGGGTGGTAGAAATGAAAATTCCGTATGCTGCATTGCGGTTTTCAAGTGAAAAAAAGCAAAAGTGGGGCGTCAACTTTTTTCGAGAAATTAAACGTGATAGACAAAAATACACATGGACTTTTATTGATCCAAAAGTTAGCACATTTATTCAACAAGCTGGTATTTTGGAAGGTATTGAAAACATCAAAACACCCACCCGATTATTTTTGATACCTTATTCGTCTTATTATGTAAATGCCAATAAAGACCAAAAAACAAAAGGAACTATCAAAGGCGGAATGGATATAAAATACGGAATCAATGATGCTTTTACGTTAGATATGATTTTGGTTCCCGATTTCGGACAAACAAAATATGATAATGTTGAATTAAATTTGGGTCCTTTTGAACAGACTTTCAACGAAAACCGTCCGTTTTTTACAGAAGGCACCGATTTGTTTAGCAAAGGAAATTTGCTTTATTCGCGAAGAATCGGGGGCCCGCCATCTACATATCCTACAACTACCGCAGACGAAGAGGTGACTAAATATCCTTCGAGTGTGAGTCTCATCAATGCATTTAAAATTTCTGGAAGAACAAAAAATGGTTTGGGAATTGGTGTTTTAAATGCGGTTACCGAAACAACAGTTGCCACTGTCCGCAATACTTTGAATCAAACTAACAGGAATGTGGTAGTAGAACCCTTAACCAATTACAACGTTTTGGTTTTTGACCAACGTTTTCAAAAAAATTCATCGATTAGTTTCATCAATACAAATGTTATTCGCAATGGTCATTTTAGAGATGCTAACGTCAGTGGATTGGTTTGGGATTTAAACACAAAAGCCAACACATTCAATGTAAATGGCGATTTTAAATACAGTGTGGTCAACAGAGGAAAATATGTATCAGGTCTTAATTCACAATTGAATTTCGCTGAAACTTCGGGTAAATACCGTTTCAGCTTTGGAGGAGACATCACTACAAGAAATTATGATATCGACGATTTGGGTGTGAATTTTCAGACCAATTATTATAGCTTGTACGCAAATACCAATTATCGCATTTTGAAACCCAACAAATATTTCAATAGTTTTAGATTAAATTTAAATGCTTACAGCGAATTTCAAAAGGAAACTGGACATTTACAATCGAATAATTTAAATTTAAATGTGAATTTAAACGATAAGAAGAATAATTATTTTGGGTTCGGCCTCAATGCCAATCCTTTTGAAAATTATGATTATTACGAACCGCGCGCAGCAAACAAATTTGTTATTACACCCACCAGAATTGGAGGTTGGTTGTTCATGTCAACCAACTATAACAATCGGTTTGCCATAGATTTCAATCCTTCTTACGCCAAATTAGACGAAGCAGGAAGAACCACTTATGGTTTTTACCTTGGCCCGAGGTACCGATTCAATAACCGTTTTTCTCTGAATTATGATTTTAATTTTTTCCGTCAAAATAACAATAAAGGTTTTGTCGCTACTTTCGATAATGATGAAAATGCAGCAACCGAAGATGTCATCGTTTTTGGAAACAGAAGAGTAATCAATTTTTCAAATTCTTTGGGCGGAAAGTATTCTATAACGAGCCGAATGAATTTTAATATTTCTGTTCGTCATTATTGGTCGTATTCTCAAAATAGCAATTATTTAAAGCTGGAAGAAAACGGTCGATTAAGCGATTTGCCCACTTTCAATGAAGATAAAAACCGAGAATATTATTCATGGAATTTAGATTTGTCATTTTCGTGGTGGTTTGCTCCGGGAAGTCAAATGTCTATTTTATATCGAAATAACTCAGCTCAGAACCAACGCAATCTTACTAGTATTGATAAAGATTTTGGTAAGAAAGTCACCAATCTTTTAAACAATGACGCTTTGAACAATACACTGTCAATTAGCGTCAGGTATTTTATTGATTACAATCAAGTTCGGCATTAAATGGTTAAAAAAGAACAATAAATCTGAATTACTCTTGTTTTTTCTTTTTGCCAAACAAACCATTTAACAAATTTCCTGCTTGTGTTTTGATGTCTGGCTTTGGCGTTTTGGTTTTTGCAGTATCTTTTTTTCCACCGCTCAATAAGTTTTCTAAAGCCGAAGTTCCTTGGTTAATCAACTTTTCTTTTTGTTGTTTCACCAATTGATTGGCCAAATTAGTTACTGCTTTTTGCGTATCAGTTGTTATTTTTGGGTTTTTAAAATTCCCTGTAATTAAAGCATTTATTGGCACATTTTCTAATTTTGATGCGTCTGCTGGTGATAATTTAGCCAATAATTTGTTGGCTTCTGTTCCTAAATATTTTGCAGGTACATCCAATTTCATGGCATAGTTTATATTTTGGTCAAAACCGTGAGAACCACCAATGTTTACTTTGATATCTTGGTATTTCAAATCGAATGGTTTGACAGTTACTTTCCCGTCTTTAAAAGTCAAATTGGCTTTCAAGTCATTTAAGTTCAATTTTTTCAAATCAATGAATTTAAGATTGCTAGTCAATGCAGTTAGTAAAGCAGAATTACTAGGATTTATGGTGGTAGACAGCAATTGTCCCAATAAATCTCCATTAAGTGTCGCTAAATTTGGCGTTAGTGCTTTCGCATCTAAATTGCCAGCAACTTTTATGGTAGAATTTAATTTTCCGTTAATTACGCCGGCAATTGGCGCAATTTTTTTCATCATTTCTAATTGCGTAAAAGTTTGTTGAATATCCACTTGAATTAAATTCAAATTCATATCAAACACGGGCACTTTTTCTTTGGTCGAAACGCCTCCATTCAAGGTTATTGTTCCATTAAAAATCGAAGTTTTTACGTTTTCTAAGGTCACTTTTTGATCTTTGATTAGCATTTTTCCAGTTGCATTTTTCAACACCAAATTATCATACAAAATGGTATTTACTTTTGCATTTAAGCTACAATTTAAAAAAGCCGGGATTTTTATCGCTTCATGATTTGCAGTTGTTTTTGCATCTGGCGTTTCCGTCGTCATGAAATCTGAAACCGCAAATTGATTGGATTGTAGATTAAAATTTCCTTTCAATTCTTGGTTTTTAAACATAAAACCATAAAAATTATCCAAAATTCCTGTTACATTCAAATCGGTTTTTCCGGTGGTGGCGCTAAATTGTTGCAAATTAACCCTACTTGGATTAAAGGCGACCACGGCCGTGCTAATGTTCAGTGCTTTTCCTTTGTCGTCTACATATTTAAAATTCGACAAACTCATTGTTCCTTCGTTTTTTATGTTTTCGTATTGGCTTTTTTCAACAGATTGCATATCAAATTTTGTCGTTACATCTGCTTTTAAAATGCCCGATAAAGGTGTTTTTAATTTTATTGGATATGCTTTCGACAAGTTTGCTAAATTGATTGTTCCTTTTAAAGCTGCATCAACTAAAGGATTTGTCGCCACATTTTTGATATTGGCTTTGGCATCAAAAACATCTTGGTCAATTTTAAAAGTCAGTTTGTCTAAATTCACATAAGTATCGTTCAAAACGCCGGTTTCATTGATGATTTTTGTGTCTATTACAATGTTTTGAACTGATTTTGGCAAATTTGGATATTGAAATGACGCGTTGTTCGACGCAATTGCCAAGTTAAATTTCGGAACGGTTTTATCAGAATACAATCCTTTTGCAAAACCAATTACAGAAAAATCTCCTGTAGTTTTCACCTCTTTTAAACTGCCTGAATAGGCAGAAGGAATCAATGCCAAAAAGTTTTGAAATCCCGAAGTAGGAGTTTTAAAAGTCAAATCGTAGTTTTGACCTGCGTCAACCAATTGAATACTTCCGTTGAATTCGAGCGGCAATTGATTGATTAATGCTTTGTTGTCTTTAAAAGTATATAAACTTTTATCTAAATCAATGCCTAGCACGGCATCCAAAGTCAACGGAATTTTATTCATATAATTGACTTTATCCATGTCTAAAGAAATAGTTGCCGTTGATGTTGTAACCAAATCTAATTTAGAAGCTGCAAAATCTCCTGTTCCGGAATGATTTAAATTGGCAAGAACCATTTTAATTTTAGAGGTTTCGTCAAAATATTTGAACCTGAAATTTTCAATTTTATAGGCGTTTATTTTTAGCGCTAAAGGTTTGCTTTTTGAATCATCGTTATTTTTGTTGTCTTTCAAAGCAATATCAAAATTACCAACGCCATTTTTGTTGAATATAATGTTAATCAAACCGTCTTTTGAATCGATTCCGTTGATATTAATCGACTCGTTCTCACCTTTAAACAATTCTTTAATTGACATTTTGAGGTTTAATTCTCCAAATGAAACCAAGGTGTCGCCTTCAAAAGGTGCTTTGTTGATGATTACCAATTTGTTTAATGACACATTTGCATTAGGAAAATTCTTGAATAAACTTAAATCAGCATCTTCAAAACTTACTTTAGCATCTACTTTTTCGTTGATTGCTTGTGTGATTTTTGCTTTTATTTGGTCTTTGAAGAAATAGGGAATCGCAAACAAAGCTACTATCGTTAATAGCAATACTATTCCAAGTCCTTTTAAAATTTTCTTAATCATGGTTTCATATTTAAATTAGATAAAATCATTTCACTTTTTTACAAAAATAAGATTTTAAAACGGGTGTAATTTGTACTATTTATTATAAAAGTATTAAATTATAAACGAAAATGAAGTTTTTTAAACAAATCCCAAACCACAATTCCAGCACTAACCGAAATATTTAATGAATGTTTGGTTCCCAATTGTGGAATCTCGATTGTACCATCACAAATTTCAACTGCTTGTTGAGCAACTCCAAAAACTTCATTTCCTAAAACAATGGCATATTTTTGATTTTTTTCAGTTTCAAAATTTTGCAAAAAAACGGCGTTTTCAACTTGTTCAACGGCAAAAACCTTTATTTTTTGATTTTTTAAGTTAGCGATAAGGTCTAAAACGTCTTCGGCATATTCCCAATCTACAGTTTCTGTGGCACCCAGAGCAGTTTTATGAATTTCTTTATTGGGAGGAATTGCAGTGATGCCGCACAAATAAATTTTTTCGATTAAAAACGCGTCAGCAGTCCTAAAAACAGAACCAATATTATTCAAGCTTCTAATGTCATCCAAAATTATTATCAATGGCGTTTTATCGGCAAGTTTAAAATCTTGGTTTGTTTTTCTAATTAATTCGCTATTTTCAAGTTTTCGCATTCTGAATTTTTTATAAAAAAAAAGCTTTCTAAATCAATAGAAAGCTTTTTATTAAATATTATTTTATTTAGCTTTTTGAAGCAGGAGTTGCAGGAGTTGCAGTTGGACCAGCTGGTGCAGCCGGAGTTGTTACAACACTTGCTGGATCTGGTAAAACTGTACCTTTAATAGTTACAACTTTATTTTCTTGACCCACCGCATTCGATTTAATAGTCACATTTTTTGTAAACGGACCTACTCTGTCTGTTGCATATTTCACACCAATCACACCTTTTGCACCTGGCGCAATTGGTTCTTTAGGTGCTGTTGGAACTGTACAGCCGCAAGAACCTTGTGTGCTTTCGATTATCAATGGTTCAGTTCCATTATTAGTGAACACAAATTCTCTTTTTCCGTCCGCATTGTGCTCAATTGTTCCGTAATCAATGGTTTCTTGTTCAAAGACCATTCCTGCTCCTCCAGTTTTTGCTGGAGCAACAACTTTCGCATCGACAGCTTTTGGTGCGTCAGCTGGCGTTACTGTTTTTGTAGTCGTTGTAACTTTTTTAGATTTTACTACTTTTTTAGCCGCTTCTTGAGCGTAAGATCCTGAAAATGCCATTAATGCAATTGTGGAAAATAATAATATACTTTTTTTCATTTTGTTGTTGTTTTTTATTTTTAAAGTTCAAATTTATAAATTATTCTATTACGCAAACATAGTTTTAACTTAAATTTAAAATATTTTTTTAATGTTGGATTTTTGAACTAGAAAACAATTAAATTCGCTGTTAGATTTTTTACTCACAAATTACAGAAAAACCATTGGCTACAAAGGGAATCGAAGTTAAAGAAACGCCGTTGATGAAACAATACAACGAAATCAAAAGGAAATATCCTGATGCTTGCTTATTGTTTAGGGTCGGCGATTTTTATGAAACTTTTGGTGAAGATGCCGTACGCGCCTCAAAAATTTTAGGAATTGTACTCACAAAACGCGGTGCAGGTTCCGAAACTGAAACTGCTTTGGCTGGTTTTCCACATCATTCTTTAAATACTTATTTGCCTAAATTGGTAAAAGCAGGTCTTCGTGTTGCTATTTGTGACCAATTAGAAGATCCTAAAATGACAAAAACCATTGTCAAACGCGGTGTGACCGAACTGGTTACGCCAGGAGTTTCGATGAATGATGAAGTTTTGCAATCTAAATCAAACAACTTTTTAGCTGCAGTATATTTTGGTAAGAAAAATTTAGGAGTATCATTTTTAGATGTTTCAACAGGAGAATTTCTTACAGCCCAAGGCAATGAAGAATACATAGACAAGCTGTTACAAAATTTTCAACCAAGCGAAGTTTTAATTCCAAAAAACAACAAGGGAGATTTTAAACAAACTTTTGGCGAAGATTTTCATAATTTTTACCTCGAAGATTGGATTTTTAAAGAAGAC
>CALPKO020000005.1 GCA_943324165.2 Bdellovibrio sp. ZAP7
GTTTTTTTATTTGATTGTCTTCTTTTTCGTTGTTCAAAATACCAAGATTCATTCTTGTTCCGAAAAGTTTACCCAAAATGCCATCGTGCAATTCTTGAGCGATGCGTTTTTTCTCTACTTGCCGCACCGATTCGATTTTGTTTTGTTGGTTGAGCAGGAGTTGATAAACTTCTTCATTGGCTTTTTGTTGTTCTTGCTTGTGCAATAACGCCTTGTTTTTTAACAGTTGAAAACGTATCAAAAAGCCGACACTCAATAAAAACAAAACGCTGAGTGCTATGAAAATGGTATTTCTTTGTTGGATGAGTAAGTTCTTTTTTTCAACGGTTAACTCTTCGGTTTCAAATTCTATACGCGCCATTTTGTTGCGCATTTTTCGTTCTGCAAGTTGAAGACTATCACTAATTTTGATGTATTCTTCTGAGTAAGCTGCAATTTTTTTAGGATTAACAATCGACAATTGCTTTAAAGAAAGCAAAATGTCTTTGGGTAAATTGTTGCTTTTGGCCAATTGGTAAGAAGAATTGGCAAAAGAAAATGCTTTAGCTGTGTCTTTTTTGAAAGTGTAGTATTCGGTGAGGTTAAGTTTGCAGTTGATAATGCCGGTTAAGAAATTTGATTTTTCAAAAGTTTTGAGAGATTCATAAAAAAGAGCTGGCAATTCTTTTTGTTCATTTAATTTAAATTGAGAATATCCTAAGTTAGTTTGTAAAGCTGCATTTGTAAATGGGTCATCAGCAAGTATTTTTGTTTCCTTAAAAGCTTTTTCAAAATAATAAATAGACTTTTTATACTCTTTTTTGTTTTGATAAACTAGACCTATATTATTCAATGACAATAAACTTAATTCTAAATTTTCATTTGAAATATCTTTTTGCAATAATTCTAAAGCTTTATTATGGTATTCAATGGATTTGTCATACTCGCTCAATTCATTATATACTATACCTAATAAATTGTATGATGAATATACTAAATCTATATCTTTCGTTTTATTTAAATATTTCAATGCTTCAAATATAGATTTTTCACTTCCTATATAATCTTTTTCGTTAAGCTGAATCGTAGCTTTATTTAGCGTTATTTTTGCAAACTTGGTGTTTTCTTTTAAATTTCTATATAATTTTCCAGCTTGATAGTAATGATAATAAGAACTATCTGAGACAAAATTTCCCCCGTAATAATCTCCTAAATATCCATAAGCTTTTGCCAATCTAGTGGAATCATTCTCTTCTTTAATCGAATTGATAGCTATAATTGTTGTTTCTTTAAATTTTTCAAAATCTTTAATGTTTCGATATCTATTGGCAATTTTTAATAAATTAACTCTTTTCGTAGAATCATTTACTTGATTTAAAACAATATTTAATGCTTGTTTATTTGCACTTAATCTTTTATCTCTTGATAGTTTGCTGTTATTTGCATAATCTAAGAGTAAATCTAAACTATCGGAAGAATTTGAAGTAATATTTAAATCATTGTTCTTTTTACAAGAAAAAAATGATATCAAAATCATTAGCAGAACATAAGGATATAATTTAAATTGCATTTATTTTTTTTCAAAAATAGTAATAAATAAGGAACAAAAAAAAAGCTATCTTTTAGATAGCTTGATATTTTTATTTAATTATTTTTAGTCAGGAGTATTTCCTGGTTTTGTCGTAAGAGGAACACCTTTTGTATTTGTCAAAACTGAAGCAATTAAATCATCTTCTCCACCTTTTTCTTTTTTTACTTCTTTAGAATTGTAAGAAGATAAACCTACTAATGTTATAACTACTACTACTAAAATTGCTATTACTTTTTTCATAATTTGGGTATTTTAATGATTTATGTTTTTGTTTTTTTTCTTGATAAATCAAACATTGATGTTGTTTGATGTGGTAAAATTATATTAAAAATAAATTGTTAAAATAAAATCAAACATCTTATTTGTGTCATTACACATATAAAATGTAACTATAGAAATCTAAAATGTTTGTTAAAGTTTTAACAAGAGAAGTTAAAAGCACAAATGCTTTTGGTGATTTTGAAAAGGTAGTTTTTGCGTTTTCTCGATTTGTTAGAAAAAATCTACGCGGAAGATGAAATGCTCCCGAACAATAAAACGTTTTTTTTGTTCGGTTATTTATTGATTTTAATTGTATCAATATGGTAGCTGAGACAAAAGTATATTATTTATTTTATATAAATGAATTAATATTTTTATTCTCGATTAAACTATTTATATCTACGTTTAAAAGGTGATTTTGGTCTTGGGATGAACTGTTTTTTGAATGGAAGGCAATAGCGGAAAAATATTTCAGATTGAGCGGCTATTTTAAAAGATTGATTTGTTAGGTGAACTTTTTTCTTTTTACTCGCAAATTGGGCAGATTTTATTTTTTTGTTTGATTATCATCAAGGAATTTATATTTATTTTCCTATTCGATTATATTGCTTGTTTTTGTTTTGATCTTCCCTTATTCTTTTTGTGCTAAAGCTAATTCGGAGCATGCCAAAGCTTGTTTTGAACTTGCCAAAGCTTATTTCGAATGGTACTATGGTTGTTTTTATTTGTCCAAAGCCTTGTTTGTTTTAGACTTTGCTTTGTTTTATTGCAACAAGGCTTGTTTCCTTTTGGACAGTAGTTGTTTTGATTATCTTGGTTTGAATTTGATTTTAGAGATGGTTTTGTATTGGGGTGAATCTGCATCTAATATAGAAAAAAGATAGTCTTTTGCTTTGTTTCCTAGCGTTACTAAATTATCAAGATCGTTGTACAACGCATTGTTTCTGGCGGTTCGGGCATTATTGAGGGGTACGAAAGTAGTGGCTACTTTTAATGTTTTTTGCAACATTTCTGCTTTTTTGTTTTGGTAGGTTGCCACTTTGTATTCCACCTCATTTGGATTGTAGTTCGGCGTGTTTTGCAGAAGTGCAATCAACAAATCCATATTGTTAGTGCGTTGGTCGTAGCTTAATTGCGCAATGGAGTAGTTGGATTGAGCTTCTTCAGGATTTGTGGCTGCTGTAATTTTTGTTTTTCGGACTCCTTTGAGTTTACGAATAATGGTCATTAGATTTTCTAGCTGAGCGGCAGTTACTCCTTCGGTTGCTTTGTAGGCTTTTCTGAGTTTTGTTAAATCTCGGTTAAGGGGTTTGAAAATTAATTCACGCTGGTCAACAGCAATTGAATAGGGTGCGGTTAGCGTGTTTACGTTTTTTTGGAAATTAAAGCAGTTTGTGTAAGTGCTTAGAAGATTGGCTAACAAGATTTTTGGGTTGGTAGGATTGTACTTTGTGCCCAATTCTGCAATGTTGGTGTTAAGTAAATTTAGGTTGGCAATGTTTTTGGCGTGACCTACTTCTGATTGTGATTTCATGGCTTAGGAAATTTAGGGTTAGTATTTTAAACTGAGAATAAAATCAGTTGGTAGCTTTCCACCAACGGGTTTATAAATTAATCATCTTTAACTGTTATAGTTATTTCTTCAATGAATTTGTATTCCCCTTTTTTTAAAACTTCGTTATTAGGAAGTACAATTTCATAAGTGTAGATGCCTTTGGGAAGCTCCAGCAGGCATTCTTTGCCGTCTTTTGGGATTACTAAATCTTTTTTTATTGTGTTGCCCTCTTCGTCTTTTCTGGTGAGATTGAAAGTGATTTTATCGGTCAATTTGTTTTTGACACAAACATTTTCAATTGTTTTGGAATTATTGACTTTTTCAGATTTGTTGCTTTTAAAGATTGATAAACCGTTAACTAATACTTCTCCTGCTTTAATTGTTTTTTCTAAACTAGATTGCGAATAAAAAGACGTAGTTAAAGACATGAAAAGTAGCAATAAAAAATTAGCTTTCATGATTTGTTGTTAATAATTGAAAATTTTTATAAAAAACTTTAGCGTTTCTTTCATTTTTCCCCCAATCAAAAACCTGAAATGGAAAGAAACATGTTGATTTAAAAATAATTAAAAAATTCCTTTCACCAATCTTTTCAACTTTTACAATAATTGTTTCTGAAAAAGACCAAATTGTAGGTAAAGTAATTGCATTAAAACTACTTTGGTCAAATTTTCCTTTTTTAAAATTTGATAATTTTAAAGCATATAAAATTTGATTATTTAGTAAATCTGCGGATAACGAAAATTCTTTTTTTTCTTCATGAAAACTTGTAAAATACAATTTATGTTTTGTTAAATATCTATAAATTAACATAATTATTAAAATTGCTATTAAAATTAAAATTAATGTTTGGAATTTTGTCATGATTTAATTATTTAAAATTATAAATTTTATGTTCTAATTTTAAATGCAACCGCCACCGTTTTGGCTTTGCATTTCATCTACCAACCAGGAGAAACCAATCGATCCCAAACCACCAAACATGCAACCTGCAATGTCAGCAATATAAAGTTGATGTTTAGGATTACAAGCTTTTTTATTATCGTCCGAAAATGGCACACTCCAATATTTAATCGACGCGCTAAAAACTGAAATAAGTTTTTTTATTTCATTAATTTCTAAATCAGGTAAATCTGAATCTGAAAATAGATTTTGAAGAATTTTATTAACAAGTGTTGGCGCTTTAGGATTTTCAATTAAATCAATTAAAACAAGTTGTGTTTTTTGAGTATAAAATTTCTTAATTCCTTTAATAGTTTGATCTCGAAAATTTCTAGAATTTAAATTTCCATCAGCTCCTAAAATTGTAATTAATCGATTTTTGTAGAATAAATACTCTTCGTCTGTTAAAACCTTAGGGTGTAAAACATCAAATTCGGTTTTTAAGGTTTCATAAATTTTAATAAAATTTGTTTCTTGGGAATCTTTGTATTTATTGGAACAAACCTCTAAAACCTCATTGTGATAAGTTCCATACATATCTGCATCGATAAAATTATCATTTTGAGCAAAAGTTGAACTTGTAAAAACAACTGTGGCGATTAAGCCGAATAATAAATTTTTCATAAGTTTGTAAATTAATATTGATAATTGCAGTCCAACTTTGTGTCGTCGAAAACATTTTAAAGTTAGGGCTGCTTTTTTTTGGTTGGTTTTTTCGTAATTCCGTTTAATAACAAACCTCTAAAATAAACGAAAGCTTTCTGGTTGTGTTCTCTATACAAAAAAGTTAGAAAAGCACTTCTTTGTAATTGGTCACTTGGTTAGGATATGTTGTCCTATGGGGTTAGTGGTTTTTAAGTATTAAACATTTTGTTTCTTAATATGTTGTAAAACTATCGCTACAATATCATTTTAAATTACGGTAAAACCGTAAAAAATGTTAAAATTTGTTGTGGTGAGGTAGTTACTGGTTTATTGATTGATGTTTGCCCCGAAGATGCGAAGTAATGAATAGCTTTCAACAGTTCTTGAAACTCCCGATAGCTATCGGGATTGCTTCATTGCATTGCGCAAAATCACTCGAAGTGACGGTGAGGTGGGTTTTGGATTTTGGGTTTTGGGATTTGGGATTTGGGTTTCAAGTTTCATGTCGACAAAATAAAGAACAAAATCTGCGCAAATCAGCGAACTCGGCGGGACAATAGGCGTTGTTAGTTGATAGTTTTCAGAGGTTCTCGATACAATTTTGCTCCATTGCATTGCGCAAAATCACTCGATGTGACGGTCGGGATTGAAGGAACCTTGCGTAACTTAATGGCATTTAACTTCGGTGTTGAATTGTAGCACTAGCGTCACTTCGAGTGATTTTATAAAATAAAAATGCTAATTTTTGTTTTATAAAATTGTATCGAGAAGCTGTTTATCATAGAAAATTTACATTCAAAACTAAATGAACCCTTCTGCTTTGGCGGCTTTAATGATGTCTTCGTCGCTTCCTCTGTCGATGCCAAAATAAATTTTGATTTTCGATTTTCGTTTTTCAATTGCGCTTAAACTTAAATTGAGCAGCGATGGCATGTTTACTGTTTTGGTTCCATTGACTATAAAACCTAGTATTTGTCTATCGATTGCGTCTAAAAACATCTCTTTTTCTAAGAAAAGTTTAATTGTTTTTTTTACATTCTCACTTTGGTAGGTTTCGCCAGAAAGGATTTTTTCGAAAGCGACTAACAATTCTTCTCCGTCGATATCGCTTTTGACCAATAAACCAGCTGGTGCCACTTTTTTGATAATGTTATAAAGCATCAGTGGTTCTGAATGGGAAGTAAGTACCACAATTTTAGCTTTTGGATGGTGAATTTTGATCAGTTGTGCTAAATCGTCGCCCGAATAAATGTTTTTTTCTTTGTAAGGAGGTAGGTTGCGGTCTAAAAAAACCAAGTCAAATTCGGGTAGATTAGTGCTGCCGGTGATGATATTGTAGGCACTTTCACAATTGTAGGCAGCTGTAACTTGGAGTTGCAAGTTTTGGGCATTGAACGACAATACAGATTTGTAACCTTCTATTTGAAGTGGATGATCATCAATCATTAAAATTTTAGTAGTCATTTTTTGGGGATTTTAGGACGTGAAAATAAAAAACTAAATCGGAATTGTCAAATTTATTTTTGTGCCAAGGTTTGGTTTAGAATCAATTGCCATATTTCCTTGGATTTCGTTCGTTCTGCTTTTCATGTTTTTTAGTCCAAAGCCATCGTTGCTATTTTTCATATCAAAGCCCACACCATTGTCGGCAATTTCTGAATTTTCTATTAGCTTTAGAGTTACTTTTTTATATTTTTCAATTTCTCTATCATTAAAATACCTATTCGCAATTTCGAAATAATGAAATCTATTTTAAGAATAATTAGGTTGTTTTGATACAATATTTAGTGCTTTTTAGTTATTTAATTTTCTTGTTTTTAAAGGGGTTTTTATTTCATTTGCAATTTTAAGATAAACCGCTAAACTATCCTTTTTTATTTCTGATTTTTGAGTGGTTTTGTTGCAAGAAAAAAGCAAAAGTGTAAGGAGTAGAGCGAAAAGTGATTAGATTTTCAAAACAAAAATATTTTTTAAGATCAGAAAAGGTCGAAAAATAATAAAGCACATTTTAATAAAAGTACGGTTTTACCATAAAAAAAGTCAAAATTACAATTACAGAAGTTGCAGTACTTTAATTGCCTAATTCAACTCACCCAAAACTTAATCCAATTGAATTTCGTTCACGATTTTATTTTCGTTATCACTCAAAAGACTTATTATTAAATCGATGTTTTGTTTGTAGTGCTTAGAAAATGGAATGCGGATTTTGGTGTCTTTAATATAACAAAAACCGGTGCCAATGTTTATTCTCGATACAAAATTCATGTTAACAATATGGCTGTTGTGGATCCGAAAAAAGGGTGGTGGAAGAATTTGTTCAAAATATTTTAGCATTTTGAAAGCGGTAACCATCTCACCAGATTTCAAGAAAATTTCTGTATAGCTGTTGTCTGCCTTGCAATAAAGCATCTCGTCTAAAGATAGAAAACGGTGGTCGCTGTGCGATTTGACACAAATTGTTTTAGCCGATACATTTAAATCGCGTTGGTAACGATAAATCGTTTTTCGCAACTCGTCAAGATTGGTTGGTTTTACTAAGAAATCATAAACCTCGTGTTTTAAAGCGGTGTAGGCTAAATTTTTGTCGAGTGATAGCACCACAAATTTCGGTATTTTGTTGTTGTATTGCCTTACTTTATTGATGAGGTCTAAAGATAAATCGCAGTTTTTATTTTCTGAGCTGATTTCTAAAAACACTATGTTTGGCTTTGTTTTTAATATCAAATTTAAAGCATCCTCAAGATTATTAGCGGTTCCAGCAATCGAATAATCTGGGAATTGGTCAAAAAAAGATTGTGTCCGCAAAATACTTTCATGGTCGTCGTCTATTAAAACATAGCTGTGCTTCATATGGTATGAAAAAAAAATAAAAGTAACCAATTAATGGCAGATTACAAATTTCACTAAATAAAAAAAGCGCTCTTTCTCAAGAACGCTAATTATTTTAAAAATTAATTGCTAAAAATTAAAACAAGTACCAAGGTAAAAAACAAATTGATTGTTAAAATCATAATCGTTTTGGTTGTATTTGGCCAGTGGAATTCCCGCTTCCGAATATACACCGAAACCGTCTGTAAAAAAATACCTTGCCCCTAAATGAGCACCAAAGTTTTTCAGTCCCAAATCTAAACCAGGATAAATATCAAGTTTTTTGTCGAGGTTAATTACGTTTCCAATATTGGCGTTAAATCTACCTTTAAAGTCAATTCTGTCTTTAAATTTCACATCATTAATTTGTCCTTGGCTAGTAGAAAGTAGAAGAGAAGTTTGTAGCCCTAAAGAAATGTTTTCGGCTATTCCGAAATCTGTTGTAACGTGAATTCCGTTACCGCCTTTTTGAAACGATGCTCCAACTTGTCCTTTAATGTCGCCTTTTCCTTTAAAAGCTTGCGCATTTGAAAATGAAGTAAATGCGATGAGCGAAAGTAAAATAATTTTTTTCATGGTTGATTTATTTTTTACAAATATAGAAATATCAATTTCAAAAATCAATTTCAATGGCAATTTCAATGTCAAAAATCAATTTGTACTGAAAACTGCGACTGAACACTCCGACTGAACACTCCGACTGCGACTGAACACTAATTCCTTCCTTTTTCATTCGGATATAAATCGGGCAATAAATCGCTTTGCCAAAATTGTTTAGAATCGACATCTAAAATCGTCAATGGCCCTTTGAAAGCTGCTCCAGTATCTATATTCCAGACATTTGCTTTTTGAATTGGAGTGGTTTCGACAATTCGACTTACGGGCGTATGACCGATATAAATTTCTTTATACAAAGTCAATCTTTTTGGATAAAAAACACTGTCTGTTGTGAGCGCTGGATTCAATGCTAACGCGGTTTCCCACAGCGTGCGTTCCCAATAAAACATTTTTGGAAAAAACTCGTGTTCAACACCATTGAGATTAGTAAATCCGGCATGCACAAACAAGCGGTTTTGATCATCGATGTAATAATTTTTCAAATGAATTAAAAAATCAATGTGTTTTTGTTTGGTTGCTGACGAAACTAGTTGATAAGATTTTACTGTAGCTTCGCCCCCATGTTTGTACCACAAAAGATTGTCTTTGCTTCTATCGAGCCATTCTTGAAGCAACTCATCATGATTTCCTCGCATGAAAATGCAGTTTTGTTTTTGATTCAATTCCATCAAAAAATCAATAACCTGCGGAGATTCGCTCCACCCATCAACATAATCACCCAAAAAAATTAAAGTGTCGTTTGAAGTCACTTTTGCTCTTTCTAAAACTTGAATTAAAGCTTTTAAACCTCCGTGAATATCACCAATTACTAATGTTCGTTTCATTTTTTATTTATCATATTTCATTTTTCTTAAAACCCGCAATGCTTCTTTAAAAGACAAATAAGTCATCGAAAATGGTTTTAGCAACAATTTTGAATCTATTAATTTTTGTTTTGCATCCTCGAATCCATTCAAATAACAAATCATCAAAGTAGAAGGCAAGTTTTCTAAATCTTTTAATTCTCGCTCGGACAAAATGATTTTGTTTTGCAGCTTTTTTATCAATGATAAATTGCTATTGTAAATATGAAACAACATTTTGCGATTGAAAGCTGGTGGCTCAAACAACATTTTTCTTTCAATTTTATAATAACCATTTTCAAAAAATCGAATGTTAACTTCTTCTAGCGGATAATAGCTGGTTTTGTCGTTTAATCCTAACGGAACAAATTCTGTTATAGTAAAACTATTTTCGTCGAAATCAATCGCAACGTCGTCTTGCGCAGAATAAAAAAGCTTGACTTGTTCGTTGATTAATTCTATATCAACCCTCGAAAAATAGGTTTTTTCACGTACTTTTTTCGGAATTCCAGCCCAACAGATCACAAAAAGTTCTTTAAAAACCTTGTACTTGGAGGATAAATCTTTGTGGCGAAAATTCATAAAATCAATCACGCCATCAAGTGTGTAGCCAATGCTGTTGCGCGAATTGTTTTCGATTCCGATTACGGTTTCTGCATTTTGATAATTTCGGGGAACTTTTCCTTCAAAAGGCACAGAATTACT
Organism: Bdellovibrio sp. ZAP7; assembly: GCA_943324165.2. Classification (GTDB taxonomy): domain Bacteria; phylum Bacteroidota; class Bacteroidia; order Flavobacteriales; family Flavobacteriaceae; genus Flavobacterium. The sequence continues at coordinate 10,007 of CALPKO020000005.1, forward strand.
GCCAATTCTAACAAATATTGTATTGTTGAGAATGGTGTGAATTCCTTTTTTAAAATAAGATGTTTTGTTGTTCGCCTTGATGGTCACCAAACCTATCACTTTGTCTTTAGGCAAATCTGGAAAAGGCACGTTTTCGTATTGGATTTTTGGTGGATTTTCTAAAAATGCGTTCACCAAATTTTGAATTCGACTATCATCAAAAAAATCATCGCCTACAATTTCATTGTCATTGTCTTCTACACCAACCACAATATAAGAATTATTGGTAGGATTCGAGTTAGAAAGTGCGCAAATGTGTTTTAGGAATTTGGCTTTTCCTTCTCGAGAATGAAGGTTCAATTGTCGCTTTTTATCATAAAAACTGCACTCATCGTTGTGAGCCAAAAGATTTTTGATTAAAAGCCGCTTATTAATCATTTTCTAAAAATAAAAAAAGAGCAATGCTTAAATTTGCTCTTAAGATTTTTTCTAAAGCCATTTTGCTTCTTGACAATGGCTGTTGATGACATTCGTGATAAGATAATTGTTGTGCTTTGATTCATAAAAAATAAAAGTCAATTCATTAAGGTAGCTTTCTGCTTCTGGTTGAAAAAGAACATTTATTCCTTCCAAGGTAAAGATTTTAAAAATTCTGTTGTTCGTTTTCTAAATTCTTCAACAGTCAAACCTTTTTTAAACTCTTCATCAAAATCAAAATCTTTACGGGGTTTCAAACTTTCAATTTCGTTTAAAATGGCCTGATCTTCAATGGATAAAATCCAATCTATAATTTCTTTTTTTTGTGTAGCAATTTCCATTTTTAAAGAATTTATTCCAAAGTTAATCATTTAATTGTTTGAATTAAAAAATAAGCACCACTAATTTAATCTCGTTTAACTATTGTGCAACTTGCCTGTGCTGTACCCATAACCAGTAAATCGGCGATGTTTACATGATATGGTCTAGAAACCACAAAATGAATAACATCGGCAATGTCTTCGGGCTGCAGCGGCTTAAAACCTTTGTAAACATTGGATGCTCTTTCAGAATCTCCTTTAAAACGCACTTCAGAAAATTCGGTTTCCACCATACCCGGATGAATTGCTCCTACACGAATACCAAATGGATTCAAATCCATTCGCATGCCTTGATTGAGAGCGTCAACGGCATGTTTGGTGGCGCAATATACATTTCCGTTTGTATACACTTCTTTGGCAGCCGTAGAACCGATGTTGATGATATGTCCTGATTTTCGTTCGACCATTTGAGGAATTACCGCTTTTGAAACATACAACAATCCTTTTACGTTGATGTCAATCATCGCATCCCAATCGTCGAGATTTCCATTTTGAATCGGGTCCAAACCATGCGCGTTTCCTGCATTATTGATTAAAATATCAATTTGCGAGAACTTCGCCGGCAAAGAATTAATGTTGTCGAAAACTTCCTTTTTGTCACGAACGTCAAAATTTAAAATATAAACTTCTGTAAATTGTGAAAGTTCTTTTTGTAATGCCAATAATCGGTCTTCTCTTCGTCCGCAAAGCACTACTTTGTAATTGTTTTTAGCTAAAATAGTTGCCGTTGCTTTTCCGATTCCGCTTGTAGCTCCTGTAATTAATGCTGTTTTTGTGTTCAATTTTTTTTTGATTTTATAATTTTTGTTTTATGCTACTTCATTTCCTTTGCTCGCTGTCCAGATTGCAAACCACTCTTCGGTTGTTAATTGCAAAGTTGTGGCTTTCATAAGCGATTGAATTCTCGCCACATTCACTGTGCCAGCAATGGGAATTGCTTTTGCGGGATGTTGTAAAATCCATGATAGTAAAATGGTATCGGCACCTAAATGGTATTTATCGACTAATTTTGCCAACAATATTTTCAATCTTCTAGTTTGTTCGTTGTCTTCTCTAAAAACGTTTCCAAGCGGATTCCAAGACATCGGTCGAATATTGTGCACTTGCATATAGTCTAAACTTCCGTCAATCATTGGTTTAAAATGCGAAGCGGAAAATTGTATTTGATTATAAGAAACGGTTGTTTTATGGTGAATCAACTCCGTTTGTGATGATGTGAAATTGGACAATCCAAAATCTAAAATCTTTCCTTCAGATTTTAGTTTTTCAATGGCTTCTGCAATTTCGTCTGCCTGCATCAACGGACTCGGGCGATGCAATAAAAGCACATCTAAATAATCAGTTTTTAAGTTTTTTAAAGAATTTTCGACCGACCAAATGATGTGATTTTTATCATAATTATAGTGTTTAATGGTGTTATTTCTATTTTCGGATAAGAGTTGGATACCGCATTTCGAAATCAACTGCATTTTATCTCTATCGATTTTACTTTCAACAAATGCCTTTCCAAACTGAGCTTCTGTAGTATATGAACCATAAATATCTGCGTGGTCAAAGGTGAAAATTCCATTTTCTAAACAAATATGAATCATGCTTTCCATTTCTGAAACACTAAGATTTTTATCCCAAACACCCCAGTTCATCGTTCCAGCAACAATCGCTGATAATTTTGTATTTGTCATTTTAATTTTTTTAAAAATTTCTAAAGAATAAATCTATTTTTTGTAGATGCTGTAAAGTTCTTAAAATTTTAAAAACAAAATCACAAAACATACTTAAAGCTTCTTTATCAGTTAAAGTTTTAACCATATTTTAACATTTTTCTTCTAAAAAAAAATTCAATTTGCAGTGTTCAAAATAATGTTCAAATCCAAAGCAATAAATTTATTAAAAATGGAAGAAAATAATGCTACTTTAGACATAAGAGCAATCAATGAAAAAATAGAGAGAGAAAGCGCTTTTATCGACCTTTTAACCTTTGAATTAGGTAAAGTAATTGTGGGTCAAAAACACATGGTCGAACGCTTATTAATAGGACTTTTGGGTCAAGGACACATCCTTTTAGAAGGCGTTCCAGGACTGGCAAAAACATTGGCAATTAACACTTTGTCTCAGGCCGTTCAAGGTTCTTTTAGTAGAATTCAATTCACCCCAGATTTATTGCCAGCCGATGTTGTTGGAACCATGATTTATAACATCAAAGCCAATGAATTTTCAATCAAAAAAGGACCAATTTTTGCCAATTTTGTTTTAGCAGACGAGATCAATCGTGCACCGGCAAAAGTTCAATCCGCATTGTTGGAAGCCATGCAAGAAAAGCAAGTTACCATTGGCGACACTACCTTTAAACTAGACAAACCTTTCTTGGTTTTGGCAACACAAAATCCAATCGAGCAAGAAGGAACTTATCCCTTACCAGAGGCGCAAGTCGATCGTTTTATGTTGAAAACCGTTATTGATTATCCAAAAATGGAAGACGAAAGATTGGTGATCCGTCAAAATTTAAAAGGCGCTTTCGAGAAAGTAAATGCCGTTATTTCTGTTGAACAAATTCTTCGCGCTCAAGAAGCTGTTCGAGAAGTTTATATGGACGAAAAAATCGAGAAATACATCTTAGATATTATTTTTGCTACCCGTTATCCCGAAAAATACAAGTTAGCAGATTTAAAACCACTTATTAGTTTTGGTTCTTCACCTCGTGGAAGTATTAATTTGGCAACCGCTGCAAAATGTTATGCCTTTATCAAAAGACGCGGATATGTTATTCCAGAAGATGTTCGCGCCGTTGTTCATGATGTTTTGCGCCACAGAATCGGAATTACTTATGAAGCCGAAGCCGAAAATATCACTTCGGTAGATATCATCAATAAGTTAATTAATGAAGTTGAGGTGCCTTAAGCCCACCCAACCCTCCCGGAGGGAGGGCTTTTAAAAGTAGGAGAAAAATTGAGTTTAATTAAAAGTTAATAATTTCAGTTTCAAAATTTCAGTCATTATCATGAATGTATTATTGAAGCTATTCCTCCCCTTCGGGGAGGTTAGGAGGGGCTAAATGGAAACAAAAGACTTACTAAAAAAAGTTCGAAAAATCGAAATCAAAACCCGTAGATTGAGTGATCACATCTTTTCGGGAGAATACCACACTTCGTTTAAGGGGCGCGGAATGACTTTTTCTGAAGTACGTCCGTATCAATTCGGTGATGATATTCGCAATATAGATTGGAACGTTACGGCGAGATACAACGAAGCGCATGTAAAAGTTTTTGAAGAAGAACGAGAATTGACCATGATGTTGATGGTGGATATTTCAGGGTCAGAAAGTTTCGGTTCTAAAAACCAGTTTAAAGAAGAAATTATAACCGAAATTGCCGCGACAATGGCATTTTCTGCCACTCAAAATAATGATAAAATTGGTTTGATTTTGTTTTCTGACCAAATCGAATTGTACATTCCGCCTAAAAAAGGAAAGTCACACGTTTTGAGAATCATTCGTGAATTGATTGAATTTCAACCTCAAAGCAGAAAGACAGATGTGGCACAAGCTTTGAAGTTTTTATCATCAACACAAAAAAAGAAGGCAATTGTGTTTTTAATTTCAGATTTTATGTCAGCTGATTATGAGCAAACGTTGAAAATTGCATCAAAAAAACACGACATTACCGGAATTCGGGTTTATGATATTCGAGAAGAAAAAATGCCTAATCTCGGAATGGTAACAATGGAAGACGCAGAATCTGGACAAATTCAATTAATCAATACAAGTTCAAAATCTGTTAGATTGGGTTATGAAAACCATTATCAAGAAAAAATAAAATACTTTAAAGAAACTTTTTCAAAATGCGGTTCTGGAGTAGTGAACACAAGAGTTGACGAAAGTTATGTAACAAAATTGTTGGGTTATTTTAAATCGAGGTAAGGATTTTTGATTGTTGATTAACGATTTTAGATTTTTGATTTGGTTGAAGTAAATAAAGATTTTTGATTTTTGATTAACGATTTTAGATTTTTGATTTGGTTGAAGTAAATATAGATTTTTGATTGTTGATTAACGATTTTAGATTTTAGATTTGGTTGAAGTAAATAAAGATTTTTGATTTTTGATTAACGATTTTAGATTTTTGATTTGGTTGAAGTAAATAGAGATTTTAGATTGTTGATTAACGATTTTAGATTGTTGATTTGGTTGAAGTAAATAGAGATTTTTGATTGTTGATTAACGATTTTAGATTGTTGATTTGGTTGAAGTAAATAAAAATTTTTGATTGAAGATTTTGAATTAAAATATAAATGAATAAACAAGAGTTAGAAAATAGATTAATTGATTTTGCCGCTTTTATTATAATTTTAGCTGGCAAATTTGAAAAAAATTATGCTGGAAATCACTTAGGAGGTCAAATAATTAGATCTGGAACATCACCTGCTTTGAATTATGGAGAGGCCCAAAGTGCAGAAAGTAATAAAGATTTTATTCACAAAATGGGTGTCTGTTTAAAAGAATTGAGAGAAACTTTTGTTTGTTTAAAAATTATTGAAAAAGCAAATTTAACTACTGATTTAGTAAATTTATCAATGGCTAAGAAAGAAGCAAATGAACTTATTTCAATTTTTGTTGCAAGTATTAAAACATCAAAAACAAATCTAAAATAAATTAAA
>CALPKO020000006.1 GCA_943324165.2 Bdellovibrio sp. ZAP7
AGCCAATGCTTGCACTGCAGCACTTGTGGTACTTTCATCTGAATAATTAAACGCTTTATCAACAGTATAAACTTTATAGTAGTAATCTACGCCTGGGCTTAAACTTGTATCAGTGAAAGATGCATTGCTTCCTATATACCTTACAACACCAGCACCTATAGTACCCGCAAATTTATAGATTCCATTTTGATTAGGGTCGTCATTGGCTGATGGAACAGTAGTAGCATAACGTATAACAAGGTAGCCACCTCCATCAATACCACCACTTGCGGCACCCCAACTGATATTAGCAGTGCTACCAGATGCGCCAGTAGCAGTAACTGTACCCGGAGAAAGAGGTTTGGTACTATCTGCTGTATTGGATTGATAAACTACAAAATCGTCAAATTCTGCCGAATAACCCGCAGTCGCTGCGTCGATAGATAAACCTGCAACACCAAAATTTCCAGCTGCAGTAGCGTTAGTAGTAATTGAAACCGCAACTTTTGTCCAACCTACATTCGTAGAAAGACCTGCATTTACGCTTTGCTTAGTTCCGATTGGTGGTGTTTGGGTTGCAGAAGTATTGTCAACATAAATATCAACCGTGCTAGCATCTAAAGCAGTTGTTGACGCTGATTTGTACCAAAATTGAACTTGATAAGTTGTATTTGGCGCGAAAGCCCCCGCCAACTGTGGCGTATAAAAGCTTTTAATTGTTCCATTGTTTGAACCTAATGACACACATTTTGACCCGCTCCGTCCTCCTGTTGCACTATATAATCTGACAACATTGGCAGTCGTGCTTGCAGTCCATAATGATGTAGAAAGTGCAGCATTTGTAGTTGAGCCACCAGCAAGGTTAGCAGTATGGTTTTCAAAACCACCATCATGCACTGAATAAGTACCAATGCCTGTTTGCGAGTATCCTAAATTGCTTAAACAAAATAGCAATACAATTAATAAATAAAATTTAGTTTTCATTAAAATACAATTTACGGTTAGTTAGGAACAAACATAAATTTATATTTTTAATAACATTAATAAAAACTTTGTAAATATCGCATTTTGCAGTAATTAGTCTTTTTTTTGCTTTAAATGAAAAAATAACTACAAATTATTATGAAGTATTAATTTGTTAAGGTCATCTCTTCTGCTTTTGCTAATAGGTATTTTATAACTCTCTATTTCAATTAGGCTTCCATCAATAGCTTCAATCTTGTCGATGTTTATTATGAACGAACGGTGAACTCTAATAAAATTACTTTTAGGAAATATTTCTTCTAATCGATTGAGCGAAACTCTCGATACACTAATTTTTTTATTAGTATGAAAACGCGCATATTCTCCATGGCTTTCAATAAAAATAACTTCATTAAAGTTAATTTTCTCTAGTTTGTTCTGATTTGTTTTAAAGAAACTAAAGTCGGTAAACTGAGCTTCTGCGAATTCACTTTCTAAAGGAATAAACTCCGAAGGTACGACGATCTTTAAATCAAACACTCGGTTTACTGCCGTTACAAAACGTTCAAATGGAATTGGTTTTACTAAATAATCTATAACTTTTAAATCAAATGCCTGAAGCGCATATTCTGAATAAGCAGTTGTAAAAATCGTAATAGGTGGATTTTTTAATGTTTTCAAAAACTGTATTCCATTAAGAACAGGCATATTGATGTCTAAAAAGAGTAAATCAACTTGTTTTTGCTGAATTTTGCTCAATGCTTCCATTGGTTCGTGGGCAATTCCTACTAATTCTAGTTGTGGGATTTTTGATATATATTCTTCTATCAATTGACAAGCTGGTTCTTGATCATCAATTATAAAACATTTTACGGTGTTCATGGTTTCATTTAATTTTTTGGTGGTTATAGTCTAATGTTTAGATAAACTTCGTAAGCATTTTTTAAATCAGTTACTTCAAAAGTATATTGGTCTTTATAATCTAGTTCTAAGCGGTTTATTGTATTTTGATTTCCAATTCCTTTTTCTAGTTTATTTTGAAGTGACATTTTATTGTTTTTAGTTTTAAAATATAAAAACTCATCATCTGTAGCCAATTCAATTACAACGAATGCTTCGGTAAAAACGCCAATCTGACTGTGTTTAAAAGCGTTTTCTACAAAATTCAGCAGCAACATAGGTGCAATTCGTTGGTTTTCGTCATAAAGTTTGTATTTGAAATTAATATCAATTTGTGCATTATAATTTAACTTGTATAATTTAATGAAATCTTGAATCATGGCTACTTCTTTATTAATAAGCACACGGTGTTTTGAACAATCATAAATCAAATAGCGCATAAAATTAGACAAATCGTAAATCATTTTTGCTGCCTCTGGACTTGTTATATGACATTTTGAATAAATCGAATTAAGTGTGTTAAATAAAAAATGTGGCGTAAACTGGCTTTTTAATAAATCAACTTCGAATTTGTTTTTCTCTTTTATTAATCTAAAAATGGCCGATTTATTTTGTAGGTAATTTATGAAATCTAAATAATAAAGTGATGCGGCTAGCGTAAAGAATAAAAACAAGATATGATAACCAAAAAATGTGCTTGTACTTGTCGCAACATTAAATTTGAACAGGCTATTTAAAAAAGGTAAAAGCACTAAAATTATTGCAATAATTACAATATTTTTATACAATACACTAAAAAATTTCTTCTTGATGAACAGCTCCTTTTCTAAAAACTTGACATTAATTAAAAAAAGCAAATAGCAAAAAAACAGCATTTCGGCAACAAGAAAAACCTTTAATGAAGTATCTTCAAATTGTAATTTATTGTTAATTAATTCAAAATAAACAATCGAAATAAATGAAAAATAAAAAAACTGGAAGACAATTTTCTTAAACACAAACAAAGCATTTTTTGATTTAAACATTTATGAAAGATGGATTTTATTACTTAAAAAAAATAAATATTCAATTTTCGATTTTAAATTAAACAAATTTGCTGTGAGTACAGTATAAGTAGCAGTAATTTGAAATGGTGTGCAATCAACATCCGCTCAACAATGTTGCTAAACTACAATTTTTTTTTGAAATGTATTTTATTTATCACATCTTGCAGCATATTTATAAAATAAATTGGCAGTTTTATTCGATTATTAATTTCTGAAACGATGCCGCTTTAATTTCAAATGCCGCAATAATTCTATTATTTCAATAAACTACTTATGGCTCATTCGACTTTTAAAAAATACTTCAAGTTAATTTCGTTCCCTCTTGCCTTTGTTGCTTTTTCAACAATTTTCAATCCTGAGGAATCAAATCCGAAAATCGGAATGATGATTGGCATTGCCATCTGGATGATAGGATGGTGGATTACAGAAATTGTTCCGATAGCCATCACTTCATTATTACCAATTTTAGTTTTTCCTATCACTGGAATCATTAGTGGCGAAGAGATTTCTAAAGTCTATTTCAACGAAGTTATCTTTTTGTATATTGGTGGTTTTTTACTTGCGTTAGCCATTGAAAAATGGGAAGTTCACAAAAGAATTGCCTCCAGAACCTTAATAGTTTTCGGACAAGGAACCCTTCAAATTTTGGCTGGATTTATGTTGGTCACTTCACTATTATCCATGTGGATGTCGAACACTTCTATTGCGCTACTAATGCTCCCGATTGGAATTTCAGTTGTAGAAAAATTAAAGGAAATTTACAGCGAAAAAGAGTTAGGAAAATTCAAAACTGCACTTCTATTGGGCATTGCATACGCAAGCTCGATTGGTGGAATGGCAACTTTAATAGGAACGCCAACGAATTTAGTATTTGTAAAAATATACGAAAGTGCTTTTAAGTCGGGTGTCAAAATTAATTTTGCCAATTGGTTAATTTTTGCTTTTCCAATCTATTTTATCTTAATTGTTGCGGCAATTATTGTGTTGTATCTTTTTTTTAAACCCAGAAAAAAACTCGAAATTATTGACAATACCTTCTTTAAAATTGAAAACATGAAATTGGGCAAAACCAGCTACGAGCAAAAAGTAGTTTTATTTGTGTTTTTTCTGTTTGCAATACTTATGATATTTCGAGCCAACATCGATATTGGTTCGTTTCAAATCCTTGGTTGGAGCTCAATGTTTAATCATTCAGATTATATTATTGATGCTGTAGTTGCCGTTTTTATATCTATTTTGCTATTTATTATTCCTTCTAAAACCAATCCCGGGAAAACCATCATGGATTGGGAAACTGCTAGCAAAATACCATGGGGAATCATTCTGCTATTTGGAGGCGGATTTGCTTTAGAAAAGGGATTTGAAGTTTCGGGACTTACGCATTGGATTACCGCAAAAATCGGATTGCTTTCTGGCAACAATATGATAATAATTATGCTTGCCGCCTGCTTTACGGTGCTACTTATAACACAATTTATTGCCAATGTAACCGCAGCGCAAGCCTTATTACCACTATGCGTAGCACTTTCTATTTCGCTCAATATCAATCCATTACTTTTAATGATTCCTATTACGTTTGGAGCATCAGCTGCTTTTTTACTTCCTATTTCAACACCGCCCAACGCAATCTTGTTCGCTACTGGTCAAATCAAAATGAAAGAAATGCTATTGCCTGGACTTATTTTAATTATAATATCCGGCTTAACAATTAGCCTTGTTATGAATTATTGGGGCGTTTATGTATTTGGGATTAAATAGTTTTGAATTACGAATTAAAAATTACGAATTAAAAATTGTTAATCTTGCCAAAGGTTTTAGCAAAGCTGCTAGTACGCAAATTGGTTTGAAAAATTATTGGAATAAACTATCAAGTAGTTTTTTTAGCTGTCAATAAAGTTGCGTGGTGTTTTTTATTATATTTTAGCGACAATTTAAAAAAAATGCAATGCGGTTTTTTGTGTTGTCGAAATTGAAATTATTAAATTTATTGCGAATAGAGGGGTTGCGTATATTTATAATTTAGCAATAAGCGTAAAACTCATATCTAAATTAAAATTCCGTGGAAAATCAAAAACCAAAATCGGTTAAAACAGTTGGACTTTTAATCACTATTTTTTCTTTTTTTATCATATTTAGTAATTTTAGCGGAATGTTAGCAGGTCAAATGTTTGTAGAGATGACATATTCTGATGATTTCAACGCAATAGATTTCATCTTAAAAAATTACACAAAGATGTGCGCGCTTATGATTATTGTAGGATTATCTTTTATGGTTGGCGGAATTTATCTTGGTAAATTTAAACTTTGGGCAAAGAAATTATTGATAGTCTTATCTATTATGCTAATATTAATAATTTGGTCTCTTATGATATTGTTAGCGAGTAATTTTTGGTCGCCATCTTATTAAAGAATCTATTCTTTACTTTTCATTGTAAATGCAATAATTTGGTCAACGCCAATCGCTTTATTGATTAGGTTTTTAAATAAATCACAAATTAAGGAACATTTTGCGTAAAAGGCCAATTGCCAATACCTATGGTTTCTTTACTGCTGTAAGCAGACCAATGAATTAAAAATCACCGAATACCAAATAAATTAAATCAATGAGGTAAACCCGTGTTGAACAGAACCGATTAAAGCTTTAAATATATGGAGTTATCGTCAATTTTCTAGTCAGCCTCAGCTGTCATCGGATTTTCTAAATCGATATATTCTCCTTCGCTTTTAGAAATCACAATAGTTGCCACTCCGTTTCCAATAAAGTTTGTTATTGCCCTAGCTTCACTCATGAATTTATCAACGCCTAACAGAAATGCCAATCCCTCTAGCGGGATTCGGTGGATGGTTGCTAAAGTAGATGCCAAAACGATAAAACCGCTGCCAGTAACACCCGCAGCTCCTTTAGAAGTAATCATCAAAAGCCCGATAATGGTAAAAATCTCGGTCATGGATAGGTGCACATTATACAATTGAGCCAAAAATATTATCGCCATCGAAAGATAAATTGAAGTGCCATCAAGATTAAAAGAATAACCAGTCGGCACCACCAAGCCAACTACGGATTTACTGCAACCCATTTTTTCTAATTTGTCCATTAAATTGGGCAAAGCGGCTTCAGAGGAAGAGGTTCCAAGTACGATCAGCAATTCTTCTTTAATGTACTTAATGAATTGCCAGATGTTTATTTTGTAGTATTTTAAGATGCCGCCTAAGATGACAAAAACAAAAATAAACATGGTGATGTACACCGTTAGCATTAATTTCCCAAGCGGAATTAGGGTATGCAGCCCGAATTTACCAACGGTGTATGCCATTCCTCCAAAAGCACCAACTGGAGCGAGGTACATGACAAATTTTAAAGCTTTAAAAACAATAGAAGAACACTTATATAAAAAAGCAACAATTTGTTCCCTTCTGGAATGGTAATTTAATAAAATTCCCACAACAATGGCAAGCAATAAAACTTGAAGCGTTGAATTGTTCATGAAAAAAGTAAGCCAATTAAATCCTTCGCTAGTGCTTTGCGTGTATTTGCTTGCATCTTGAATTTCTAAACCTGTTTTGTCGATTTTTCCGGGCTGCGCTAGATAACCTACAACAATTCCGATGGTTAAAGCAATGGTGCTTACAATTTCAAAATACAGGAGCGACTTCAGTCCGATGCGTCCTACTTTTTTAAGATCACCCATCCCACCAATTCCTAAAACAATTGTCAAAAATATTATCGGAACTATAAAAAGCTTGATGATACTAATAAACCCATCGCCGACAATTTTCATTTGAACGCCCGTCGCTGGATGAAAATTACCAATATAAATTCCGAGTAAAATGGCAATTAACACCCAAAAAGTAAGGTTTGAAAATACCGATTGTACTATTTTTTTTGATTTCGATTTGGCGTTCATTTTCTATTACTGCTAAAAATTAAAAAACTACTTGAAAACTCAATTGTCCTGATATTGTTTGTACTTTTTCAATTACATTTGAAACTGTGTTCAGTTGTTCTTGGTGTAAAGAAGTTGCTGAAATTTGAATTTTTAGGTTATTACCTTTGATGTATTTTGCTAATCCAATGGTATACGCATCTTGATTTGCCAACAATGAACCATTGTTACTATTGAACTCTTTGTTTAGTTTTTCAAATTTAAAGTCTAATGAATAACCCGAATTGGTTACATAGCCAGTTTGAATGTTAACACCATTTCCTAGTACCAAATAGTTGCTAATATCCGTCGGATATAATGGTAATGTAGCTGTTGCGTTTACAAAAGTTCCTTCAAGCGCAGCGGCAGAAGTTTTGATGTATTCTGTCAATAACGAAAATCCTTTATATTTAATCAGCATATCGCCGTAGTACTTTATGTAATCTGGAAGTTTTTCTTTTTTGGTACTATCGTAAAGAGTAAAATCACCATGTCCTTCGCCCATTTTGTTACTAGTTCCAACGTTCAAGCTGCAAGCCGTTCCAATAAGGATTTTAACTTTGTCTTCATGCAATAAATCTGCGATGTAACCATCGTTTCCTGGTTTAAAATTTCCTAAAGGCAAAACATCGAGTCTTCCACCATATTTCAAACCTCCTTTGTCAACATCAGTTGAATTGGCACCAAATGAATTGATTCCATCGCCTGAAGTAATGGCAAATTTAGGTCTTATAATAAATGTATTTTTGCCCAATTGCCCTTCAAAAAACATTCCGAATTCTCTACCTGTATTACAAAATGCTGTACTAAAAATACCACGGTCAACAAATTGAAGTTTGTCTTCAAAAAACGTCATTTCACGGTTATTTGTAAAAGTTTGCTTTTGACCAAAACTTATTTTTAGATTATAAATTGGAGAATAAGCAATCCATGCATCTAAAAGTGGCTTTCCATTACTGAAATTATTCTGCAGCAAGAATGATATTTTTTCTTTGTACATACTGCCAGAAATTGACAAATAAGCGTTTCTAGCATTCATATAATTAACTGCAGGAGTTCCATCTGTTTTCTCATTTTTGTAAACGCCTTGAACAAAACCGTTAATACTGAATTTATATTCTCCGTCGTTGACATTAAAACGCAAACCATCGCCCAACTGAAATTCTTTTGAATCGGTTTTTATTTCTACTTGAGAGAAAGCAGCATAGCCTATTAAAATAAATAGTGCAGTTGCAAACGCATTAAATTTCATTTTTCTATTATAACTTCTCATTGGTTAAATATCTATAAATTGGTAATTCACTATTCAAACTCGGTTTTAACACTTCAAATTTTATAAAACCATTTTCACTTTCTGGCTCTAGCACTTCAGTTGCTATTTTTGCATTTTTTTGGTCTAAATAGACTATGTAAGTACCTTTTGGAAACTGTTTTTTTATTGACGAAACTTCGGTTGTTATTTTTTGTGCCTTGAAACCCTCGTCTTCCTCTGGACTTATTTGCAAAGAAGTAACTTTATAAGCTGCCACATTAATTGTCTTGTCTTCGTTCAAAACATTAATTTTCAAACCAAGCACCGATAATTTGTCTATCAAAATTTTTTGTTCTGGAAGAATCAAGTAGCCAAAAGGCCGCTCTCTTTCTAAAACAGGAATCGACTTTAAAGCATTATTGACTTTAACGTCCAACGAAATTTCTTGATAATCGTTCAAATCTATAGCCCTGATGGTTTGATTTTCTTGCGGTTTATCACAAACCACGACAAGGTTTTTTGGTTTGGCGTCATTAGCAGTTTTTAAGACATCTTTGATTTTTGATGCATCATCATAAGCTGTTTTAAGAAAAGATGTTGCGATTAAAAATGTAGTTTTTATGCGTCTCTTGAATGAAGTTTTTTGCAGGTTTACCCCTCTTATTTCAATCAATGATGAAATACAATTGGTTAGTGCAAACGAAGTAGTGCTAGACCGCGCTTCAGTTGTACATTGATTGAAATGGACGTCGTTCTTGTATTTGACACTTGCGATATAATCTCTAAAGATAAATTTATTCGCTTCAAGTGTTTTTTTCGCATTGCCAACAAAAACATCCTGCGTGTAATCTCTCAAATTTTTAGGCAGATTTAGATTTCCCGAGTACATAAACATGGCGTCATAAATAGAACAAATGCCATTCGGTCCGAGCAAACTAAATTCTTTTCTAAAAGGTCTGTATTCGTGAAAATCTACTGCGACTTCAGCTCCAAAATCACTAAACGCTTGCTTTAGATAATTGGTTTCTTTGGCCAAAAGTTTTACTTGATCTCTATTTAGGTCTAGGCCATTGGCTGCATAACGATCTTGTTTTTCATAACCATCAATATTCGCCATCGGAACAACTGTCAGCGTAATTTTATCAAGCAAATAGTTGTAAGTAGCATCATTTAAAATTTTGTCCAAAAGATAAAGCATTGTTTCTGTTCCGGCAGGTTCGTCGCCATGAAGTCCACCCTGAAACCATACTTTGAGTTTTTCTGCAGTGTTTTCTTTGTTCAAAACAAGCATCGGAATTTTTTTCCCTTTTTGACTTTCTCCAATAAATGATAGCTGTATTTCTTTTGGATGTTCCGCTACTAATTTGTTGATGTAGGTCATCATATCGTCATAATTAGTAAATCCCTTTTTGGTAAAAGCGGGTGTGCTAATTTCCATTTCTGCGTCTGGAAAAAACCGTTTGGTAATTTCGTCATTCTGTGGATTAAATTGTCCAAAACTTGCACAACAAATCACATTGAGTATAAGGAATAGAATTTTGTTTTTCATACTACTAAAAAGAGATGGTTGTTATTAATCTTGTTAAAAATTCATTTCCTTTTATCGGGTTTCCGTTCAAGTCATTTGAGCCGTTTTTTGCATTGATGTAGGTGCAGTCCAATTGAATTTTTGCGCCATATCCTCTCGCTAAATATTTTGAGACACCAATGGTATAGTAATTGGAACGATTGTAAAAAGTTGGATTGTTTAAAAATGAATTAGTTTGCGGTTTTAAATACGAAACGCGTCCGTCTACAGCAACACGATTTTTAAAAAGATATCCGCCTTGAAGGTTATAACCTTCGCCAAGCATCATTCTATTTTTAACATCTGCTGCAAATACTGTTGTGTCATATGAACCATCATTTTTAATATATTTGGATATTTCACTAGGCACCCTAGCAGATGCATTTACATATTCACCCAACAATGAAAAACCATTGTATTTAAATAAAAAATCAACACCATATTTTGCATAATCTGGCAAAAGCTCGTTGTTGTTCTTGTCTAAGTAAAGAATAGTGCCGCTTTGGCTTCCACGGCGATCACTAATTCCTACGTTATAACTATAATTTACACCAACAACAAATTTAGGTGTTAGCTCGCGCATCAAATCTGCTTGTCGGAACTGTCCAAAATTGCTAAATTTTCCAAATGGCAAATAATCAACTCTACCCCCAAATTTAAAACCACCGTGGTCTTTCCCGATAACATTTATTCCATCTCCGTTTGTTATCGCTACCTCCGGCTGAAGGACAGCTTTTTTTGTAATCTTATAACTAGTTTCTAAAAATAGTCCAAATTCACGAATAGAACCAAAAGCAGCGGAAACAGGACTTCTATCTGCCAATTGCAAAGTTCTAGAACTCATTCCAAGCTCTCTGTTATCAGTCGATGTTGATTTCTGACCAAACGTTAATTTGATGTTTTTGTTAAAATCGTATCCTATCCAAGCATCATATACCAAACCGCCAACAGCATCAGCGCCTTCGCCACCGCCTGTAAGGTCAATTTCAAGTTGATAACTTATTTTTTCTCTCTTTGCCGTTCCTGCTAATTGAAAGCGAGACCTTCTCATTCTAAAACGATTGTACAAAGTGGCGTCGTTGTTGTCTAGGTATTTCTTAGTTTCGACATTAGGTTGAAGGTATCCTGAAATTTCCATTTGGTAATTATCGTCTTTCCCAGAAAATAATAATCCCTCCCCAAATTTATATTTGCTAAGAATAATTTCTTGGGCATTTGAATATTCTACCACCGATACCAATACAAACAATAAAGTAAGTACCTTTTTTAGATTTGCCATTGTTGTTGTATAGCTATTATTAATTTCTAAGAACCCAATTATTGTCTACTCGCAATCCGTCAATAATTACATTTGGTGAGTTGGTGTTGTCTTGTCGAAGTACAACTCTGCCAGGAATAATGTCAACAGATGCTGTATCTTCAATTCCAATCGTTGGAATAGTTGGTTCGGTTAAAAAATCTGCACTACTATCAAAAACATAAAGACTTGTTTCGTCTCTGCCAACATTACCATTGCCATTTGTAGTTGCTGCATCTATGATTTTATATTTAATAACAACTAGATAAGTTGTACCGTAGTCATAAAGAACAGGGGAACTTTTAATAGATAAATTCGCAGCAAATCCAAACTTAAATTTAGTAGGATTTACAGGGTCTTGATTAATTAACAACTTACCTCTGTATGCTGTATCTGCCGTATTATTATTTCCAAATGCAAAAAAATACTGGTCGACACAAAGAGGTGAAGCAGTAGCATTGATAAGAAAAGAAGCATAGACCGTTCCTGTTGTAACCTCAGCAAATTGTAACGAAACGTCTTGGCCAGTACTTGTTACTGCCGCAGCATTTCCTATTCCTGAACCATAATAATTTGGAAAGGTTAACCCAGGGGAAGTGATTAAAATTGGGTTTGTGATAATGTTACTGTGCGCAAACCACCCGTTGTCTGCTAGTGCTGAACCTGCTACGGCATCAAAATTAGCTGAGGCAATGCTAGCATCAGGAATTGTTGATGTTGAAACTGTAAACGTTGCAGAAGTACTTGCAGACGCAAAAGTTCCAAAAGCTGCTTGTGTGGCAGTGATTGTTGTTGTACCAGCACCAACAACTGTAACTGTTGAGCCACTGATGGTTGCAACAGTTTCATTGCTACTTGTATATGAAAATGAACCTGCACTGTTTGATGTAGGAGGTGTCA
This sequence comes from Bdellovibrio sp. ZAP7, assembly GCA_943324165.2. Lineage (GTDB taxonomy): Bacteria > Bacteroidota > Bacteroidia > Flavobacteriales > Flavobacteriaceae > Flavobacterium. The sequence goes on from CALPKO020000006.1 coordinate 11,828, forward strand.
AATCAAAAGGAGGGCTCGCTGTTATTTTTGATGGAACAAAAAAAGTACCAAATGTCGGCGGCTCTAATTCCGTAACTACTAAGATGGCAGTAGCCGTTCCTGAAGTAAAACGAACATCTGCTTCTTGAATTGCCGTAATTGTTGTAGAACCAATGCCTACAACGGTAATGGTAGAACCGCTAATAGTTGCAACGGAGGTGTTAGAAGACGTATAGCTGAATGCTCCTGAACTAGGACTAGAGGGAGGAGTTAAATCAAAAGGCAAACTTCCTATTCGTTTTGCAGGTACTGAAAAAGTGCCTAAAGGAGGTGGAGATGGCTTTACATCTTCTGTACTGCAGGACATTATTATTAATAAAAAACTCAATAAAAATAGGGGAGAATATGCCCGGATAATTTGTTTCATATTGTAAAAAATTGATAGTAATTTAGTTGTTGCTAACCATTATTTTTTGGCAAGAAACTCCTTGCTCAGAGACGATTCTAGCAATGTACATTCCTGCATTGACATTTGATATTATAACCTTTTCGGTAATTTTTGTTGAACTAAAAATTTTCTTGCCTAGCAAATCAAATATTTCAATAGCGAGCATATTGTTATTTTCATTTTTTATGTACAAAACGCCGTTAGTTACAGGATTAGGAAAAATACTGTATAAATTAATGTTTTCAGAGCGAACAGCTAATGGGTCGGGCTCTCCAATGGCAAAATCACCAAAGTTTGTAATACCCGTAGCTTTTGCTTCTGCATCAGTAATTGTTCCCGTTATTGCAACTGAACTCCAAGTTGTTCCATCATACTGTTTTATCAAATAATTTGCTGGAACAGACCCTGAATCAACATCTGCAGGAGAATACGTAAAGGTGGCATTATAGGTACCAAAACCAGTTAAACCATCATTTGTTAACGTCCAATTTTTGTTGATACTTTTTGTGCTGTCAAGACCAGAAGTTGCAATGGCAACATGGTCTCCAATATTAGTTCGCACAGAAAGCCCTCCGGCTGCGGTTGTATTGCCAGCAAAAGTTAGTGTCAACGGTGTATAGTTATTGGCATCTCCTATTTCGTAAATAAATGACGGACTAACTCCAACAGTTGTTTGTTTTTTCAAATTACCCAAAACCCAACCAGTATTTGGTCCGGCACCAGCAATGCTTCCCGAACTTGTTATAATCAAATTGTTGATTGAAGTTGTAATTTTACCCATTACAAAAGAAAGTGTACCACTTACAGTTACATCTCCATTGAGCGATACTGAAGTTGCAGGAGCTGTTTGATTTACAGTAAACGTACCAGCAACAGTCGTTGGTCCGTTTATAGTTTTTGGAGTTGTTCCGCTAACAATAAGGTTTTTATAGTCTGTTCTGGCTGTTACGGTTTGCGCACCCGTAGCAGTTCTAACATATTCAACAATACTATTTGCACCTAAAGTGAGGTTTTCGGCGCCTACAAATTGAAAGGCACCACCAGCATCACTTGGGGTTGTTCCGCTTGACACAAATCCTGTTAATTTAGGAATTTTTACAGTTCCATTAATTACAACCGAACCCCCTGTAGGCACAGTGATATAGGTATTGGCTGAGGTTGGAGCAATCAATGTTGAACTTTGGTCAACGTTAATGTGTTTGATAATCGGCGAAGCTGAAAAGGTGATAGTGGCGTTATTGATGAGCGAAACTGTTCCAAAACTTTTAGTTGTTGCTGACGAAATGCTTACTCCGTCGTAGATTATCTCAAGGTTACTATCGAAAATATTTCCAAATGAAATTGCAGTTGTTCCTTTATAAATCACCGTTTGATTTCCAGTAACAGGGGTAACAACGTCAAGATTTCCCGACCCGGCTGGCAAAATTGCCGCACCAGCATTTAAGGTCAAAGTAACCGCTGCTTGGCTATTACTTCCTAAGCGAACTTTGGTTCCATTAGCAGGATCTGTTCCAACGGTCCATAAACCATCGAGTGTTACTGCTGAAGCATTTCTTATTTCAAAAACTTGAGAAGCATCGGCAAAATTTGCTGGAGCTGCTCCTGTTCCATCAGGATTTAATCCCCAATTAGCAACATCTGTTAAGGATCCGGTTCCTTTATAATAATAGGTAGTAGCTAATGATTGAACTGCTGCAATACTTGTACTTTCGTCAGAGTAATTAAAGGCCTTATCAACGGCATAAACTTTATAATAATAATCAACTCCTGGGCTCAAACTTGTATCTGAAAAAGAAGTATTTGTACCTATATATCTCACTGCACCAATACCAACAGCATTGTTAAATTTATAGATTCCATTTTGATTTGGGTCGTCAGTGGCAGTAGGAGCAACTCCTGCATAACGAACAACCATGTACGCACCACCATCAAGACCTCCAGTTGATGCAGTCCAACTTAAATCGGCTCCTCCGTTTAATGTTCCAGTTGCCGTAATTGCGCCCGGAGCATTTGGAGCAGTTGTGTCGGCAGCGTCCGATTGATACATCACAAAATCATCTACATCAACTGAATAGCCCGCCGTTGCCGCATCAATAGTCAAACCAGCTACGCCAAAATTGCCAGCAGCTGTCGCATCGGTAGTAATTGCCACAGCGACTTTTGTCCAAGTTGCAACGTTGGTACTCAACCCTGACACTACACTTTGTTTTGTGCCGATAGGCGGTGCTTGTGTAGCTGAACTATTGTCAACATAAAGATCAACAGTGCTGGCATCAAGTGCTACCGCTGATGCGGATTTATACCAAAACTGAATTTGATAGGTCGTGTTGGGGGCAAAAGCACCTGCTAGCTGTGGAGAATAGAAATTTTTAGCAGTTCCGTTTGCAGATCCAAGTGTAACATATTTTGGTCCACTGCGTCCTCCGGTTCCATTTAATAACCGAACAATGTTGGTAGAAGTGTTAGTTGTCCATAAAGAAGAAGAAAGATTGGCAGCAGTTGCATTTCCTCCAGCTAGATTTGCTGTATGATTTTCAAATCCTCCGTCATGGATAGAAAAAGCGCCTATGCCAGTTTGCGAGTATCCAACAAAAGTATAGATAAATGCAAAGACTAAGTAAAATATATTTTTCATTTTTAATGATTTATTTTTAATAAACAAATATATTCTATTGAGTTAATAAAAAGTACCAAAAGCATTGTAAATACATTTTAAAGCAGTAGATGGTTATTTTTTTAAGATTAATGAAATTTTAACGGGAAGTTTTAGTAAAGTCTAAAAAGCCGTACTCAATAAGATGGAAATAATCTACTTTTAAAATTATAAAATTGCTCTAGCAGAAAAAAACTATAATGTTTCTTTAAAATAATGAGAGGTAAATTGCTGCGGTAAAGTAGTATTCGTTTAACTTGTCAATAGAAGTCTATTAATTGGTCAGTACTATACTTTTATTTTACCGCGGTAATTTACTAATTTTACCGCGGCAAAATAGATAAGTGACCGCGGTCGTTTCTTTAAGTGACCGAGGTCGTTTTTTCATATCGTCAGGACGAGTTTGCATCTCTGTAACGCTGAGCCAAAAAAACTTCCATATCGTTAATAAATATTCGATTTGTAAACGTCGCAATTGAAAAAGCCAATTTAATTGAAATTTCATTAACCCATAAGATGTTCAAAAGGAAAAATC
>CALPKO020000007.1 GCA_943324165.2 Bdellovibrio sp. ZAP7
GATTACAGCAAGCAGAAGACAATCAGGTGCAATACCATGCACCAGGAAAATTTGATAAAAACACTGGTGAAATTCACCCAAGTATTGAACAAAATTTGCCTCCAAAATACCAAGATGTTTTCGGAATGACCATTTTAGATTTAGCACACAAAAACGAAAAAATTGTGGGTATTACACCTGCTATGCCAACCGGAAGTTCACTAAAACTAATGATGGATGCCTATCCAAAACGTGCTTTCGATGTTGGAATTGCAGAGCAACACGCCGTTACACTCGCAGCCGGAATGGCAACCCAAGGCATGATGGTGTTTTGCAACATTTATTCTACTTTTTTGCAGCGCGCCTATGATCAAGTGATTCATGATGTTGCTTTGCAAGATTTGCCTGTTATTTTTTGTCTAGATCGCGCAGGATTGGTGGGCGAGGATGGTGCTACACACCATGGCGTTTTCGATTTGGCATTTTTGCGCAGTATTCCCAACATGATTGTTTATGCCCCGTTGAACGAAATCGATTTGCAAAATATTTTGTATACAGCGCAATTGGGACTAAAACATCCCATTGCCATTCGGTATCCGAGAGGTATTGGTGAAATAGCAGATTGGAAAAAAAACCATTTTGGAAATTATAACAAAATTGAAATAGGTGAAGTTTTTTGTTTGCAGCAAGGCACAGAAATTGCAGTTTTATCTACTGGCACCATAGGAAACAACGTTACAAAAGCGTTGGCAATAAATTCAAATAATAAGATAGCCCATTATCATTTTGGATTTGTAAAACCTTTAAACGAAACACTTTTACATGAAGTTTTCTCCTCATTCAAAACCATCTTAACTGTCGAAGATGGAACAATAAAAGGTGGTTTCGGAAGTGGAATTTTAGAATTTGCTTCACAAAATCAATACAAAAACTCCATCAAAACGATGGGCATTCCAGATGATTTTATCGAACATGGAACCATCCTCGAACTACAAAAAATTTGTGGTATTGATGTTACAAGTATTGCAGATTTATTGAAAGGAATTTAATTTATTTTTAAAAAATACCATCTAAAGGTCTGTTTATTATACCAATTTTAGTAGCATCAAAATCCATTTTAGATTTTAATAACGCTGCGTAAACGCTTCTAAAATCAAATTCATGTTTTAAATCGCCGTTGTCTAAATCGTGCAAGTTTGGGTTGTTGCCAATTACTTTTCCTTTGTTGTTACCGCCAATAACAAACATCGGAGCAGCAGTTCCATGGTCTGTACCTCCCCCATTTTCTTTCACTCGCCTGCCGAATTCGGAGAACACAACAAGTGTCACATTTTCTAATAGGTTAGCTTTTTTCAAATCATCATAAAAAGCACCAACTGCGTTATTGACCTCCAACAGTTTATTTTTTTGTGTTACTAATTGTTCTTCGTGGGTGTCAAAACCGTTGGTAGAAGTGTAGTAAACATTTGAATTCAAATTGCCTTTGATTAGCTTTGAAATCCATTTTAATTTACTACTAAGTTCAGATTTTGGATATAAAAAATCACTGTCTTTTGTTTTTGCAATGGCTTTTTGAATTTCGGCAGCACCTTCAGAAATAGAATTAGCCACCTTCCGAACAAAATCTAACTGTGGATTGGTAGAAGTTGCTAGTTTATTTTCTACAGATTCTAATGATGAAAAACTTCTTGGATCTCTTACAGTTAAAGAGTTTGGTTCTTTGCCTAAAAGCGCGAAACTGTCGTAGGCATCAATATTTATTCCCGCTGTTGGCGTATGTTCTTTACAATGAATGTCTAAAAATCTTCCTAACCAGCCAGAAGTTAGGTATTCTTGCTTTTCTGGTGCAGTTTGCCAAATTTCTTGACTTCTAAAGTGAGACCGAACAGGATTTGGGTAACCCACATTTTGAATAACTGTCAAATCGCCATTTTGTTGAATTCTGGCAAAATCGGTTAGCGATGGATGAAATGCCATTCCGTTGTTTGCGGAAATTATTTCTGATTTTGATAAAGCAATTGTTGGCCGGGCTTTGTAATAAAGTTCGTTTTCAAAAGGAATAAAAGTGTTCAGTCCATCATTTCCTCCGTTGAGTTGAATAAAAACCAAACATTGATTCGGATTGAAAATCGCATTTTGTTTTGAAAAGGAATACAAAAAATTTGGAAGTAAAAGTTTTCCTCCAGTAAAAGTGCCAGTTAATGCCAAAAAATCTCTTCTATTCATGGTCATTTATATTAATTGGAATTCTGGAAGTTTCAAAATTGAATTATAAAGCCGAATAACAGCAAATTCAGCACCTTCGGATTTCGGATCAAAATCATATTTTAAAATTGCATCTAGATCTTTGTTTAATTTTTCGTCGGTATCAAACAATAATCTATTGGTGAAATTGTTAATTATTGCTTTAGAATTACTGTTTCTGAGCCATTTAATTTCAACTTTTAAATTGTCATTTTTCAGATTCTCAAGTAGTTCTTTTTCTATTAAATTCATTTTTCTTTTCATGAAGTTTTTTGAAGTACATATTATATCTACAATTGTATTTCTCTGCTGAAAAGTTTGGCTGTTGATCCAAGACCTTCCGCCTTCCCATCCTTTTACATTGACTTGATTGTATAAATTTAATCCTTGTTGAAGAAGTAATTTATTGATTAAAGCGGCATCTGGTTTTATTGATACCTCATCAAAAACTTGAAATAAAAAAACCAAAGGATCTTTTATTTTGCTTCCAGCAGTTTTTTTTGCAAATTCTTCTGAAAAAATTTTAATTAAGAGTGGTTTTATTTCAAAATTTACTGACTTGAAATATTTTCCATAATAGTCAACCAATTGATCTGGTGGATTATCATAAATAAACCATTTCAATATTTTTTTAGTAATTAAAAAAGCAACTTTTGGATGATCAAAAATGGCATCAACCATTTCATCTACTTTTAAGTTTCCTTTTTTTCCTAAATATTCGAAGGTTTCATTTACTTCAAATTTCGGAATATATACGGCTTGTTGCTCTCCCAAACCTAATCCAGCTAGTCCTTTTGCGCCATTTTTAATATCATTTTCGGTATAATTTCCGATGCCCAATGTAAAAAGTTCTAATAATTCTCGGCTTAAATTTTCGTTTAATTTTGTGTTAACATTTCTATTATTATCAAGATATTGAATAATAGCATTGGTTTTCAAAATCGATTTAGTAAGCGTTTTATAATTTCCAAAAGCATTTTCCCTAAGAATAGTATTGTGCTGATAAATCCAATAATAAACTTTAACGCTTTGACTGGTCGCAACAAAATGATTGTGCCAAAAACAAGTCATTTTTTCCCTTAATGGAAATTGATTACTCATCATTTTTTCTAACCACCAAGTTTGCATTTCAACACCAATGGCAGCTTGCTCTAAATTAAAAATTTTCCTTTCTTCTATATTTGAATTTCTTCTTTTAGCATTTAGCTCTTTTATATCAATTAAAGACTTCGGGGTTTTTTCTAAAAAACTTGGAAGTGAACGATCAAGTTCTGCATTAAAAGATTGCTCTAAAAATGACTTTATACCTTTTTTTTCAATTAAAGCGGCCTGTCTACTTGAATATCCCAAGCGAAGTGACCAAAGTATAGAATTATCCATCTGCAGATGTAGTAAATTTTTATAAAAATACAATAAAAAGTTCAATCTATAAAAATTGAACTCTTTTTTGCTTTTCTAAAATAAGGATTAATTTCCCAAAATAATATTGTGTGCAATGCCATTGAAAGTAAATACAGCCAAATTATCGCAATCTCCATTTCCATAATCTAAAGTTGAAGTGCTTCCGTTTCTTGCAGATGTTATGACTCCCTGAACAATGTTTGCACAACTCAACTTTACAACTAAAGGAGAAGTGATCGCGCTATTTTGAACTGTGGTGTTTGGAAATGTTGTCGTCCAGCTTCCCGTAACATTGTATACATTATCTACTAATATTGCCGTTTCATAACCAGCAACAATCTCTCTTACTCTTGTTCCAATTCTATGGTAAATTTTACCACTCGGAAAGGTAGCTGTCATATCCAAATTCATGGTAACAATAGGATGGGTTGGCACACTTGCACTTGCTACGGACATTATCCGTGTAAAAGATTTGTTACCTTCAAAAAGAATTGCATTGTGATAAAAATCTACAAATTGATAGTTGATTGTATGCGAATTTGCGGTTGGTTGATAAGTAAATGTAATGATTATTTTTCCTTTCAATACATTCCCGTTTGCCAAGGGACAACCCGTCGTTCCGAAATCGATAGTTTTGGTTATTAAAGTACCAACTTCAATTACAGTCCCAAATTCAGGAATTCTTGTTACAGTGGCGCAAGCAGGCAAAAAACCTTGTATTCCAGTAATTCCACGTCCTGAAATTCCATCTTCCACACCCAATTGATCTTCGACGATTTTCGAAACATCATCGTTGGCAATATCCATTTTGGTATTTGCCGTTGCTTCTTCCACACTCATCGCGCTTCTTGAATTGTTGTCGTCTTTGTTGCAACCAATTGAAAGGAAGGACAAAAACATTCCGAATAAAATAATTTTTGTTTTCATAATTAATACTTTTTTTAAAGTTTGTTGATATGACGTATATATTTTAAAAAGGTTTAATTGAAAATTAAAATTTCATTATTTTGATAGTATCTTTGTATGGCGAATGAGAATAACCGAGCAAATAAAACAGCCAATCCAAAAGGAAATGGAACTTTTTGAAAAAAAGTTCTACGATGCTATGACCTCAAAAGTAGCCTTGCTGAATCGAATTACTTATTATATAGTGAACCGTAAAGGCAAACAAATGCGTCCGATGTTTGTTTTTTTGACCGCAAAAATGGTGTCAAACGGAAATGTAAATGAGCGTACTTATCGCGGCGCATCGGTTATAGAACTTATTCACACCGCAACTTTAGTGCATGATGATGTGGTGGATGACAGCAACCAACGCCGCGGATTTTTCTCTATAAATGCACTTTGGAAAAACAAAATTGCAGTGCTTGTAGGCGATTATTTGTTATCAAAAGGTTTATTGCTCTCTATTGACAATGGAGATTTCGATTTGTTAAAAATCATTTCGGTTGCGGTTCGAGAAATGAGTGAGGGTGAACTACTTCAAATTGAAAAAGCCAGAAGATTAGACATTACTGAAGCCATTTATTACGAAATTATTCGAAAAAAAACAGCAACTCTCATTGCGTCTTGTTGTGCACTTGGAGCAAAATCTATGATTGACGACGAGACAGAAGTTGAAAATATACGAAAATTTGGCGAATTGATCGGAATGGCTTTCCAAATTAAAGATGATTTATTCGATTATTCAGACGAAGCAATAGGAAAACCTACTGGAATAGACATCAAAGAACAAAAAATGACGTTGCCTTTGATTTATGTTTTGAATAATTGTTCGAGTAAAGAAAAATCATGGGTAATCAATTCCATCAAAAACCATAACAAAGACAAAAAAAGAGTTAAAGAAGTAATCCATTTTGTTATCGAAAAAAACGGTTTGTCTTATGCCGAGCAAAAAATGTATGAATTTCAAAAAGAAGCATTATTACTTATAGAGAATTACCCTAATTCTATCTACAAAGAAGCATTAATTTTGATGGTGAATTACGTAATTGATAGGAAAAAATAAAACAAAATTTCATTAAAAACTCTTTTGCAAATTTATACGGAACTGTGCATTGGCAAATAAAGTTTCAATCCAATTGTAACACGTTTTTACCTAATTTTTCTTTGTGAATTTCAAGAATTGCATAGGATTCTATTTTTAAAATAGAATGTTTGGAAAGCGCTCCTGAATCAAATTGATTCTTTCTTGAAGTTGCATTTTGAATTGTTTGTGGCTTGCTGAATTTGGGCTAAATGCACGATGTTGCAATCCTTTTTGGATAATTTCAACCTCGTTTAAAGTAGAATAAACACTCGGGTTTATGCAAGAATTTTTAAATTTATCCCAAATAAAATCAACAGCCATTGGGCTGGGATGAAGCATATCCTCTTTATAAAAACGATAATCTCGTAACTCGTCCATTAAAATTTCATACGATGGAAAGTAGGAAACATCTTCATTTTCTAACAACTGAAAAATAGCAGAAAACAAATGGGATTTGCTTACATTATTTTCAAAAAAGCCGTCTTTAATGTGCCTAACAGGCGAAATTGTAAAGATAAATTTTGCGTTTTTGTTGACAGATTGTATCAAGAAAATAGTGTTTTGAATCGATTTTAAAGTGGCTTCAACAGACAATAATTCTTTTGTAAATTGATTTTGTGGTACTTTATGACAATTAGCAACTACATTATTGCTCTTTATATTCCTATAAACCCAAGAAGTTCCATAGGTGATAATAAAAACAGTTGAAGATTGCATCTGAAGAAAAAACTTATCCAGCAGATTATTCAAAGTTGCGAGTAAATCAAGTTTATTGTTATTGCTCAAGTCGGAGTGGACTTCAAAACAATGCCAACGCTCATTTTGAAAAAACAAGTCGTTTTCGGTGAAATAGTTGCTATTTACCGTTCTTTCAATCAATTTTTCAATTGAAACAGCGTTGAAAATTATTCCGAATGGATTAGTTTGGTTTTGAAATTTAAAATAATCTAATTTTTCTCCTATGTTTTCTGCAAAACAAGAACCTAACGAAATTATTTTAGTTCCAGAATCGATAAAAAAACTGCTTTTAGGAATTACAATTGGAGTTGTAAAATTCATGTCGTCAATAATTAAGAAATTTCTCTAGTACTTAGTTATGAGTAAAATTATATTTAGCTTATTGCCTTTTTGTTGGTGGATATTGGGTCAAAATTTTAGTTACAAATGCTTTTATTTTTTCGTCTTTTTTATCCACATTTCTTGTCAATTCACCCTGACCTTCGCCTTGCCAAACCATTTCTTTTTTCTTGGTGTCAATCAAATCAATAAACAAAGTTCCTTCTGTTGAAGTTGAGACCGTTGTTTGTCCTCCAAAACCGCCAAATCCCCAAGGATTCCATCCAAATCCCCAACCGTAACCCCAACCTGCATTAAATTGATTAATGTCTACTTGTTCGCGCGATTTAGTAAAAATATTAACCAGTAAATCTGGATTATCGCTTTTAGAAAATCCTTTTGTCAACAGCTCATCTTCAATCGCATGAAGAATTCTTCTTTTGTCTAAATCCGAAATTTCCACTTTGTCGATGCCTTGTTTATAAAAAGCAAATGTTTTAAATTGTGTAAAATCCACCTTTTTGTCATAATCACAATAGACCCGAACTGCATCACAGGAAACCAAAAATAAAAAACATACTACCGAAAGCAATTTAAATGTTTTCATACTATCTAATTTAAAAAATTTATTTCAACAAATCTTCATCAACTAAATTAGGGATGGTTACTTTTAACAAAGGTTGCGCTGCCATGGCACGTTTTATGGCAAAAATTGCTCCTTCATTTCTTGCCCAATTTCTGCGTGAAATACCATTGTTTACATCCCAAAAAAGCATAGATTCCAATCTTTTTGAAGCTTCTTTGGTACCGTCTAAAAGCATTCCAAATCCTCCGTTGATTACCTCGCCCCAACCTACTCCACCTCCATTGTGAATTGAAACCCAAGTTGCTCCGCGGAAACTATCTCCAATTACATTCTGAATGGCCATATCGGCGGTATATCTCGAGCCATCGTAGATATTGGAAGTTTCTCTGTAAGGAGAATCTGTGCCCGAAACGTCGTGGTGATCACGTCCTAAAATGATGTTTCCAATTTCCCCTTTTGCTATTGCTTGGTTAAATGCTTCGGCAATTTTAATTCTTCCTTCTGAATCAGCGTAAAGAATTCTAGCTTGCGAACCCACAACCAATTTATTTTCTTGAGCACCTTTGATCCATTGGATGTTGTCTGCCATTTGTTGCTGGATTTCAATTGGTGAAGTTTTCATCATTTCTTCTAAAACTGCACATGCAATTTCGTCAGTTTTGACTAAATCTTCCGATTTCCCTGAAGCACAAACCCATCTAAAGGGTCCGAATCCATAATCAAAACACATTGGCCCCATAATGTCTTGCACATAACTATTGTATTTAAAATCAAGCCCATTTGCTGCCATTACATCTGCCCCAGCACGAGAACTTTCTAAAAGAAATGCATTTCCGTAATCAAAAAAATAAGTTCCTTTTTCGGTATGTTTGTTAATTGCATTGGCATGACGCCGTAGGGTCTTTTGCACTTCTTCTTTGAATTTTTCAGGATGATTTGCCATTAGATCATTAGATTCATCAAACGAAAAATCTATTGGATAATAACCTCCAGCCCAAGGATTGTGGAGCGAAGTTTGGTCAGATCCTAAGTCGATGTGAATGTTTTCTGCGTCAAATCGTTCCCAAATAGCAACAACATTTCCTAAGAATCCGATGGAAACAACCTCTTGGCTTTCTACAGCCGTTTTTACTCGTGTAACTAATTCATCAATATTTTCAATAATTTCATTTATCCAACCTTGACTGTGCCGAATGTGTGTGATTTTCGGATTAACTTCGGCACAAACCGTCACGCATCCTGCAATATTGCCCGCTTTGGGTTGGGCTCCAGACATTCCGCCAAGACCAGAAGTTACGAATAAACCTCCTTTTGGCGATTTTTTTATTTTTCTAAAGCCGTTCAAAACCGTAATAGTTGTACCATGAACAATGCCTTGCGGACCAATGTACATATAACTTCCAGCTGTCATTTGACCGTATTGAGAAACGCCAAGTGCATTCATTTTTTCCCAATCGTCGGGTTTGGAATAATTTGGAATCACCATTCCGTTCGTTACAACTACTCTCGGAGCTTCTTTGTGAGAAGGAAACAATCCCATCGGATGACCAGAATACATAGTTAAAGTTTGCTCGTCTGACATTTCAGAAAGGTATTGCATTGTCAATAAATACTGCGCCCAATTCTGAAATACTGCTCCATTGCCACCATAAGTAATTAATTCATGAGGATGTTGCGCCACGGCATGATCTAAATTGTTTTGAATCATGAGCATAATGGCTTTTGCCTGTTCTGATTTACCTGGATATTCTGAAATTGGTCGTGCATAAATCGCATAATCTGGACGAAATCTATACATATAAATGCGCCCGTAAGTAGCTAATTCTTCCGTAAATTCTTTAATTAAAATAGCGTGGTGCATAGGGTCAAAATAGCGCAATGCATTTTGCAAGGCCAATTTTTTTTCTTCGTTTGAAAGAATATCTTTTCTTTTTGGCGCATGGTTAACGCTTGAATCACATGGCTTTGGAGAAGGCAATTCCATTGGAATTCCTTGTTTTATTTGGTCTTGAAAGGTCATTGTGCATTTATTTTTTGATGTGCTAAAGTACGAAGATTTTTTTGTTTTGTAGTATTTGATTTTAGGCTTAAGTTTTGAAAAAACAGGTCTTTATTATTTTTTATAAAATCGATATGAATTTAATGGAAACGAAAATAATTCAACATAAAAAACATAGCCATTCGTTGCGGTTTTACTTAAGTTTTTTCTTAGGTTTAGTGATGTTTTAAAAATTGTTTCAGCAACTAAGCACTTTTTTTATTTTAGATAGTTTGTTTAAATATTTTTTAATTTTTAAAATTGTGTATTTTTACAAATTATCTAATTATCTAACTAAAATACTTTGATTTCAAAATCCACCATAGACACTGTTTACGAAACCGCGCGCGTTGAAGAGGTGATTGGCGATTTTGTGCAACTCAAACGTGCAGGAAGCAATTTTAAAGGGTTAAGTCCATTTTCAGATGAGCGTTCCCCATCATTTATGGTGTCGCCAGCAAAAGGAATTTGGAAAGATTTTAGCTCCGGAAAAGGCGGCAACGCGATTGCTTTTGTGATGGAACACGAAAAATTTTCTTATCCTGAAGCAATTCGGTATTTGGCAAAAAAATACAATATCGAAATTGAAGAAACCGAGCAAACTGCCGAAGAAAAAGCCAATACCGATGTGAGAGAAAGTTTGTTTTTGGTAACAGAATTTGCTAAAAACTATTTTCATGATACGCTTTTAAATGCTGATGAAGGAAAAGCAATCGGACTTTCTTATTTTAAAGAAAGAGGATTTACAAACGAAACCATCAAAAAATTTAGTTTAGGATATTCGCCAGAAACTTGGGATGCTTTAACCAAAGAAGCACTTGGAAAAGGCTATAAACTCGAATTTTTAGAAGCCGTTGGACTAACGATTCCTCGAGAAGACCGTCCTTTTGACCGTTTTAAAGGACGAGTAATGTTTCCTATTCAGAGTTTGTCTGGCAGAACTTTGGGTTTTGGAGGAAGAATTTTAACCAACGACAAAAAAGCGGCTAAATACCTCAATTCGCCTGAAAGCGATTTGTACCACAAAAGCAAAGTGCTTTACGGAATTTATCAAGCAAAACAAGCCATTGCCAAGCAAAATAATTGTTTTTTGGTAGAAGGTTACACCGACGTAATCCAATTTAACCAAGCTGGAATTGAAAATGTTGTGGCATCTTCTGGAACGGCTTTAACACCTGACCAAATTCGATTGATTAACCGATTGACCAAAAACATCACCGTACTTTTTGATGGTGATGCGGCCGGACTTCGGGCTTCTATTCGTGGAATTGATTTGATTTTGGAAGAAGGAATGAACGTAAAAGTTTGCGCTTTTCCTGATGGAGAAGATCCAGATAGTTTTGCCAAAAAAACGCCTTACGAAGAGTTGGTTTTGTATTTAGATGAAAATGCCAAAGATTTTATTCAGTTTAAAGCATCGCTTTTGATGAAAGATGCCAAGAACGATCCTATCAAAAAAGCTGATTTGATTCGTGACATGGTGACCAGTATTTCTAAAATTCCAGATCGCATTCAAAGGGAAATTTATATCCAAGAATGCGCTCGAATAATGGATATTTCTGAGCAAGTATTGGTCAGCACATTGGCTCAAATGCTTAATAAAGATTTAGCTGAAATTGGAAAAAAACAAAAGCAAGACCAAAAGGCATTTGAAATTGTTAAAGCTGAAAACAGCAATTTAGCACCAGAAAAAATTGACATTCTGAACATTTTAGAAAAATCAATTTTAGAAATACTTTTACTTTATGGAAATGAAGAAATAGATTTTCAGGATGTATTTATCAAGTTTGATGAAAATCAAAAAGAGATTGAAGTCGTTGAACACACCAAATCTAAAATTTACCAGCGTATTTTTTTGAACCTACAAGAAGACGAAGTTGAGTTTTCAAATCCTTTATTCAAAGCGGTTTACGACGATTTGATTTTTCAGTTTCAGTCGGAAGAACATTTCGATAAAATTAAATACCTCAACAAAGTAAACCCTGAATTTTCGCAAATCGTTACCGATATTTTTATGGATGACGAAAAGCACCAACTGCACGGATGGCTCGATAAGAAGCAAGTTTTTGTGAAAGAAAAAACAGAAAATGAAATTTTAGTGCGTTTGGTGACAGACAATATCATTGCTTATCGCGAATACCTCATCAATAAACTGAATGAAAATTTAATGAAAAGCATCAACGTTTACGAGCCAGAGGCAGACATTCACGAGATATTGAGCGCCATTAATGACTACAATAAATTAAAAGTTACCATCACGAGAAGCATTGGCAGAATTCGCTCGACTTATAATTAAAATTAAAAAACCACCATTTATTTTTTAGTTCTTTACTTTAAAGAATATCTCAAAGTAGGTAGAATTTGAGGAGCAAGTGGATAATAGTTATTGCTCAACTTTTAAGGCACGGAATGGAATTCCGCCTATCCTAGTTTCTTTGTGTTTTTTGTTGCGATTCATCATTTTATTCAGTTTCAATTTCAATCGGAACTTTTGCTACCTCATTTGGGTTTAAAACCCCCCAAAAGGGAGTGTTATACTTAATCGTTTGGGTTTTATACTTAAACGTTGGTGTTTTAAACCCCTATTGTAGGTGTGTTATGCCTAAACGTTTAAGCTTTATACTCCGCTTTAGGGGGTTTCAAACCCCCCTTATGGGGGTTTTATACCCAAACATTTAGGTTTTATACCTAGTAAATAGGGGTATTATATTGTTTAAATCCAAATTAAGCAATAGGCGGTAAGCTTTAAGCTATAATCAAAATGTAACTAGCTTATAATAAGAATTTTGAATTTTAATAAATTAGCATATCGCTTTTTGCCTAAAGCATAATGCAGGAGGTTAAAGAGTACTAAACCGAAAATTCTTTTAAAAATGGTTGGATTTCAATTCCGTTTTTGTCCATTTCGAGTTTTATACTCTCGAGTGTTGAAGCACAAACTGCTCCAAAGTCTTCTGTTTTTGACCATGGTTTTACAGCCATTCGAATGCCGTTGTCTGCCAAAGCAACAACTTCTACAACAGGTTCAGGCATAGTCAAAACTTGCGGATTGCTTTTGAGAATCATCAATATCGAAGATTTTACTTTTTGTAAATCGGTATTGTAGGCAATCACAAATTGCAAATCTGCTCTTCGCGTTCCGGCCACTGAATAATTGATAATATTGCCGTTGGACAAAGCGCCATTGGGCACAAAAATAGTTTGGTTGTTGCCCGAAATTATTTTGGTTACAAAAATTTGAATTTCGGATACCGTTCCGATAACCCCTTGCGCTTCGATGGTGTCGCCAACCCTAAAAGGTTTAAACATAATAATCAGCATTCCGCCCGCAAAGTTCGACAAAGAGCCTTGCAAAGACAAACCAACTGCCAATCCTGCTGCTCCTAAAATGGCAACAAACGAGGATGTTTCGATGCCGAGTTTGGAAATGAAAGTTACAAAAAGTAAAATTTTCAGTGCCCAATTGAGAATGTCAGCCAAAAATTTGGATAATGTTGGCTCCAATTCTCGGCGAATCATGATGTTTTTTACAACACGATTAATGATTTTGATGCTGTAAACACCCACAATCAAAATGATAATTGCAGATATAAATTTTGGCGAATAGTCAAGTAAGACTTTTACAAATTCGTTCGCGTAGTTAGCTATATAATCGATTGATAATGTCATTTTTTATATTAATTTATACAACTTTATAAAATTTCCTTTATTTTTAAAGAGGGCAAATTTAGTATTTATTGAATTTTTAAACTTTAAATTGAAGTTAAAAATTCGCGTTTTCAAACTATATCTTTTTTAGAATTTTATACAATTTGAATTTTAGATTTGATTTTCTCAAAATCAGTTGTTGGCAATTCGCAAGCTTTGTTTTGACATAAATAAAAAGTAGTTTCATCTTCCACAAACCTGTTTTTTAAAATTGGTAAAGCAGAAGCGTTTTTTGAACCCACAACTACAATATTTGGATAATAATTTCTATGGATTTCGTTGCAAAAATCCATTGCATTTGGACCCGAAATAACTAACTCTTTATTTTCTTGAGCATAATTCAAATACACATTTAACCAATTCGAAAAAGCGGAAGGATAATCGATATTTGGAATTATATTTTGAATCATTTTATCTAGTGTTTGCTCGTAATAGCCATTTTCAAAATAAAGGTTCAATCGGTACAAATTATTAGCCATAACAGAATTGGAAGCTGGAATCACATTGTCTTCCACTTCAAAATGTTGAGTGATCAGCGCTTTGTCTACATCTGAAGCAAAAGCAAAAAGTTGTTTTTGATTGTTGTAAAAATGTTCAAAACAATAATCGGTCAATTGTTTTGCATTGAGCAACCATTTTTCGTCTAAAGTAACTTCAAAAATCGAGATAAAAACTTCAATTACAAAACAATAATCTTCGAGATAACCATTTATTGTTGCTTTTCCGTTTTTGTAATTATGAAATAAATTACCACTTTCTGACCAAATATTTTTAATAATAAATTCGGCATTTTTTAGTGCAATTGCTAAATATTCTTCGTTTTGAAGTGCTTTATAGGCATCAATAAAACCCTTTGTCATTATCGCATTCCATGAAGTTAAGGTTTTGTCGTCAAGTCTAGGTTTGCTTCGTTTTTCTCGTGCGATGAACAACAATTTTTCCCAGTTTTCTTTTTTTGAAACTAAAGCTTCGAGTGATAAATGATTTTGTTTTGAAATGTTTTCTAGTGATTCATTTTGAATCAAAACATAATTATCATGTTCCCAAAAGCCAAATTCATTGATATTAAACACCTGCGAAAACAACTCAAAATCATCTTGCAGTAAATCTTGTAATTCCGCTTTTTTCCAAACATAAAAAGCGCCTTCCTCTAAATGTTGATTTTCATTCAAACTGTCCGCATCTAAGGCGGAATAAAACCCATTTTGCGGATTTTTTAACGACCGATTTACAAAGTTTAAGGTCTTTTCAATCACTTTTTTGTAAAGTGGGTTTTTCGTTAATTTATAAGCTTCCGCATAAAGCGAAACCATTTGTCCGTTGTCGTAAAGCATTTTTTCAAAATGAGGAACATGCCATTTCCAATCGACAGCATAACGAGAAAATCCTCCGTCAACTGTATCAAAGAGACCTCCGTAAGCCATTTTTGTCAATGTCAAATTTACAAAATCCAATAATTTCTCGTCTTTATTCTGATAGGCAAATCGCAGTAAAAATTGATAATTATTCGGCATCATAAATTTTGGCGCTCTTGCCATTCCTCCGAATTCTAAATCAAAACTCTTTGACCATTTTGAAACTAAATTTTCAATTAAAGATAAGTCAAAA
>CALPKO020000008.1 GCA_943324165.2 Bdellovibrio sp. ZAP7
ACGTAAACGGAATTTGGGGAGGATATACTGGCGAAGGCGCAAAAACGGTGATTGCTAGCAAAGCGTATGCGAAAATTTCGATGCGGTTAGTGCCAAATCAAGATTGGGAAGAAATTACCGAACTGTTTTCTAAACATTTTGAAAGCATCGCGCCAAAGTCGGTAAAAGTGAAAGTTACACCTCACCACGGCGGACAAGGGTATGTAACGCCAATTGACAGCATTGGTTACAAAGCGGCGAACATGGCTTATACAGAAACCTTCGGAATTCCAGCAATTCCTGTGCGTTCTGGCGGAAGTATTCCGATTGTGGCGTTGTTCGAAAAAGAATTAAAATCAAAAACGATATTAATGGGATTCGGATTGGATTCTGATGCGATTCACTCGCCAAATGAGCATTTTGGGATTTTTAATTATTTAAAGGGCATTGAAACCATCCCACTTTTTTACAAGTATTTTGTGGAACTTTCAAAATAGAAATTCTCGCAAAAGTATTAAGTCGAAAAATCCGTTTACTCAACTGTGTAAACGGATTTTTTATTCTAATCAAAAACACAAGAACATTCTGTAAATATTGGCTTTACATTTGCACTAACTAATTTCGCCAGTCTTAATAATGAACTTGTTTTGGTAACTAAATCAATCAAGATGTTAAAAAAGTCCTTTATTCTATGTTCGGGTGCCGATAGCGACATTTTGAGTGATTGTTCCAATGGTGAGTAAATCAAATATGCAGGAATTGGAGCAACTGTGTTTCATACTGCAATTATGGCTTTTATTGCCAATAGTTATGTGCTCTTTACCGTTTTTGACAATCCTTATATTGCGATGTCGTTCGGTTTGATTTGGGGATTACTTATTTTAAATCTCGACCGATTTATTGTTACGACCATCAAGAAACGAGAGTGTTTTAAGGATGAATTTATTCAAGCGATTCCAAGGATTCTTTTGGCGTTTATTTTGGCGATTGAAACTTCACCAATTATTGCAAAATTATTGTCTCCAAAAGGCGAATTTGATTTCAATGAAGTAGATGCTGAAATGGGAATTAAAAATCTGAGTGCCCTAAAAAGTTACCAAAGTGAATTGCAAAAGAAAACGGTTGCTAAGATGAACGATATGGTTTATGTTGATATCAAAGAAGATTAAGAATTGTATAAGTACAAGAAAAAATGTGCTTTAGAATTACTGAAATTTTAAAGCAGATGGATTTTTAGAAAAACAGAAAAAGACGGTATAATTTTTATTTTGGGAGAATTTTAAACACTTGATACTATTTTATAATATCATTTATAATATCTATATGATGTTTTGTGTGAATGGCTAAAAATAGGCAAGTTTGCTCTTTATTCAATAGTCCAAAACGTGAATGTTTGTAATTCGACTTTTGATTTAATTTTTCAAGTGTGGTAACGTTATTTTTGGTAAGTTCAAATTGAGACTTTAATTCTTCGAAAGTAATAATTCCAAAATTTCTATTTGAACTTGAACTTTTGAAACTTTTTCGTTTAATTTTTTTTCGAAAAAAAAGCACAATTCTCCTTAGGTTAAATGAATAAACGAAACGTTTAGGATTTGAATTTTTTAACTGAAAAACAGCATCAGTTATAACTCTTAATGAGTGATCAATGTGCCAACCAGCTACTTTTCTGGAGATTTTATAATTTTGTTGTTCAAAATTTTCAAGATAACTTTCAAGTTCTTTCAATGCAATTTCAAGTTCATTCATTTTGGAAGCTATTTTATTATTTATCATATTAGCTTTAATTTGAAATATTATGCTTAAATTTTATTTTATAGTAGCTTGTTTTTTATGAGATGCGAAAACATCTAACCAAAAATAAATTTCTTCTATTGAAAGCTCTTTTTGATTTACTAAAATTTGTAGCATTATCGATGTAGTTATGTCTTGTATTAAACATTTATTAAGTAGTAAAAACAAATAATTTATCTAAAAGTTTGTAAACGTATATCAAATCAATGAGTTTCACTTTTTATTAAAATCAAAAAATATTGCTTAATAACTTACTAAACTCAATTCTTTTTTTCTTGATTTGAAACAATCTGTAATTTCGTAATGGGTCTTTAATTCTTTCTTGTAGCTATGATTAAAATAGATAAGAACTGTTATTTATTAGCATCTTTTTCATTTTTATCAATAAAACAGTAAGAGATAAATGAGGTATTTTTTTTAATAATTTGTTATTCAAGCTGCAATTTGATCCCCCGAACAAATTGTTTTATTTTACTAAAAGTATTAAACACCAATAAAAAGTACTTTTAAAACAGCGCAGCTTGAAATAACAAAATTTTTTAGTCAACCAATTTTGCTCGAATCCAATAAAATCAATGAAGAGTTTATATGTGATTTAATTATTTTTTTATTGTTTTGCACAAATCAAACCTTATTATTGTATAACCCACCAAAAATCAAGCTTGAAAATGCGATTGCAAATAAAATTATTGACGTTGTTATATGGAATTCTAAATATTCTATCAAAATCAATAAAATTATACCCAATGCGATTGATATATCATTAATTTCAAAATTTATTTCTGAATTTACTTCAGTATAAGATTTTTCCGAAGAATAATTTTTCTCTAAATTGGACTTTATTTTTCTAAAAATAATTAATTAATAAAAAAAAACTTCCAAGATTTTCAATAAAAACAAAACAATTTACGCCTTAAACGCCGATTAATCAAATGCACAAAAAGGCGACTGTATCGAATTCTAATTATAATACAATTCAAATTTATTGGATTCAAATTGTTTAATTATAAAATTTTCGATGAACGTACGTTTTATATATTATAGAAGCAGTAAGCTGTCGACAAACGGTTTCTATAATAAATTTAATTGATTCATTAATTCGATTCGTTTATCCCTACTAATAGGAATTATTTTATTTCTAATTAAAATAGTGCTGTTTTCGATATCTATAATTTTTTTAATATTAACAATATAGGAACGATGCGTTTTTACTAAAAATGAACTTTTTAATTTATCTTCAATTTTTTTTAAACTCGCATGAACTCGATATTCATTTTCATCAGTATTGATTATAATATAATCTTTATTTGTCTCGATATAATTAATAGTAGCTATTTCGATTCTGATTAATCGTTTATCGATATTGATATATATATCTGTCGTTGAGGTTGTTATGTTGTTCGTGGTTGAAGCTGTTTTACTTTTTTGCTTCGCTCTTTCAATGGCGCTTTCAAAACGAGATTGTTGAATAGGCTTTAATAAATAATCCGTCACACAGTTGTAATTAAATGCGTCTAGAGCAAAGTTTTTGTCGGTAGTTACAAGAATTATTTGAGGAAGATCCTTTAAAGTTTTAATTAAATCAATTCCAGAAAAGTTAGGCATGTGAATGTCTAAAAAAACCAAATCTACCGCGTTGTTTTCATTAAAATATTTTATTGCGTCAATGGCATTTTCAAATATTTCAATTAGTTCAAGATTTGGAGTTTTTGATATTAATAAACACAATACCTCTTGCGCTAATTTTTCGTCGTCTATAATTATACATTTCATAGGAATACTATAGTGTTGTTAAAAAATTGTGTATTATATTCAATATATTTTCAAATTCAAATTTTAAAAGAATAGAATTGTTCTTTAATTCTTGCTCATGATTATTTGATAATTCATAGGCTTTTTCCATACCTAAAAATCCTATTTTATGTCTAATTTTATGTACATTTTCAGCTGCATTTAATAAACAGTTATTTATCATATTAATATTGTATTGTTCTACTTCTGTAATAAATTCTGCTTTTAAGACTTTTAAAAGACTTTTTTTTGCAGCATTATCACCATCTGAAAGTTGATTTAAATAAATTAAATTAGGCGTTTCTTCCATGATTTTATTTTTTTAAAGTGAAGAAAAATGTTGTTCCAACTCCTTTTTCACTTTCTAACCAAATTTTTTCATCTTCGCTACTTAAGATTTTTTTAACTATCGAAAGTCCTATTCCCGTAGATTTATACTCTGCATTGAATGACTGAAACATTTCAAATATTTTTTTTTGATTTTTTCCTTCTATACCAACGCCGTTATCTTTTATTGCAAAGACAAAATGATCTTCAAATTCTTCTGATGAAATTTCTACATAGCCACTTGATTTGTCATTATAGTTGACTGCATTGCCGATAAGGTTTTGAAAAAGCTGTTGCATTCTGAATAGATCATTATTAACAACCGGCAGTTTATTTTTTGTGATAATTTTTATATTTGAAGGGATAAAAATAATTTCCTTAACATTATCAATTACGTGATTTAAATTAATTTTTGTTTTATTTTTTTTAGTATTTTCGATTTGTGAATAATTTAAAATGCCTTGTATAAGCAATTCCATTTTTTCAGTTTTATCTTGAATCATATTAAAATACTTGATAGTTTTATCATTAAAAACCACATCTGTATCTTCTTTTATAAAAGTAATTAAGGAATGAATGCTGAGCAATGGAGATTTCAAATCGTGAGATACTATGTGCGCATAGTCATTTAATTGTTCGTTTTGTCTTTCGAGTTTTTCTAATAATAATTGTTGTCGTCTTTCGAGTTTTTTAATTTCAGTAATATCAAAATGTAAACCAATTGAACCAACAGCTTCTCCATTCAAATTATAGTTTGGAGCACCACTAATCATCCATGTTTTTTCCTCGCCATCTTTATTTTTTACATTTATTTCGTAGGAGTCTGAAATTCCTTTTGTTCTATCGATTTGTTTGCCTTGTAGCTTTTCTATATCTTCTTCTAGCAATAAAAGTTCTGCTCCTTTTTTTCCGATAAGAGAGCTAACTGTATATCCACTCATTTCTGAAAAACGTTGATTGGCCAGTAAAATAATACCATCATTGTCCACTTCTACTAGGCCAATATTCATATTGTCGATAATACTTCTGTATTTTTCTTTTTCGTAATTTATACTTTCAGTATAATTTTTTTTTAAGGTAATATCATCATAACTCCATAAATTGCCTTTAAAATCTCCATCTATTATAATTGGGATGTATCTTCTCTCAAAAAATCTCCCATCAAGCAATTCTAGCTCCTCTTGTGCAACAAGTTCTTTTTTGCTTAATATCTCATTAATTCTATTAACAAAGTTGACTTTGTTTTTAAACATTTCTTTCACTTGTTCTGCAGAATTAGTGCAATCAAATCCAATCATTGTCTCTGGTTCTAATTCAATGCCGAACATATTGCAGAATTTTTTATTAACCAGTAGTATTTTTCTGTTTTCATCTTGTAACAAAATCCCAGACTGTAAATTTAAAATCAAAGAAGACAATCTGTTCTCTGATTCTTTAAGTTTATCTTTTATTGCTTTTTCTTTTGTGATGTCTTCAATAATAACGAAATACTGTACAAAATTACCTTTTGAATCTAAAACTGGTTGGCCTTTCATTCGTGTCCAGAAAGAACTTTTATTCTTTTTTTTGTGAAACACCTCAGAATCAAATGGAATTCCTTCATTAAATGACGATATCATTTTTTTGACGCTGCCCAAGTTGGTCAATTCAGATACTCCTAAATCAACTAATGTTTTATCGATTATATCACTTTTTGTATATCCGGTAAGTTCAAGAAAGGAATCGTTAACCCAAAATACTTTTCCATCTAAATTACATAATACAACGCCGTTTTTATTGGCGCTTGCAACTAGTGAGAGTTTATTTAATTCTTCTTGGCTTTGTTTTTGCTGAGAAATATCTCTGCCATAAATATTTATATAACCTTGTTTTTTTAGACTTTTACAAACAAACGAAAAATACTTTTTTTCACTTATTGCTTCAAAAATCCAACGCTCTTCATTAATGTCTATCTTATGAACGATATGTTTAAAAAAGGCTTCGGTTTCGTAATTTATACCTTCAAAAACAAATGATTTGAAATTGTTTGCTGCGGGATTTGTTTTTAATAAATTCCCTTCGAAATCAATACGCAGTATAGGGTCTGGGTTTTGAGTTGGAAATAGTGCAATTTCATAAATTTCTTTATTGGCTTTTTTTAAATCGTTTTTTTGCTTGTTTATTGTTGTTAATAATTCTTTAAGTTCTGCGTTATTAATTTCTTGATTTTTCAGAATAAGTAATAAATCTAATAAAGGATCGTGAAAAGCAAAATCGTGCAATGTCAATTGTTTTTCAACCATATCTTCCACCGAAGAAAACCAAGGTGAGCCTACAAAAAGAAAATAATCTTCTTGAATTTCAAATTGTCCTCGAAGCGAAATAGTTTTATTACTTTTAGCAACAATAACACAAAGCCGACCTAAAAGTTGATTAAAATTTTGAGGAATTAGGTTTTCTAAATGTGGTCTTAAGATTTGAAAAGAATCGGTAAAACATTTGTTTTCTTTTAATTCAGGAATAATTTTAACAATGCTTTTCCCGACACTTTTGATATTTAAGTTCTTATCAATTAGAACATAAAAAGGAAAAATATTATTAAAACTACCAACATCAAAATTGAATTGTATCTCTTTCATTTTTTCCAGCTGACTTTAAATATCTCATGAGAATCACCTAAATCTCGCGTTTGAATTAAATTAATTGTAGTTGGAGTTTTGAACATGATTCCTAAACCTTGAATTAAACCTCTCACAAATTCTTGCAATCCTTCTCTTTTTGAAAAATAGTGTAAATGGATGCTATTTTCTGAAATTTGACTAACTTTAAATTCTGGTGGTGTTAATTTTGGATAAATCAACATGATTCTATTGTGAAATAAAGGTAAGTTCACTAGGAATTCACTTAAATTTGTGCCTCCCGATTTCATTAATGCACCATATTTTTCTGTTGAAGTTCGTACAATCCACCATTCGCCAAAAGCAATTAGTACTTCGCTCACGGTCATATTCATTTCCTCAGAAACTGCAAATGCGAGTTTAAAAGTAATGTCATCATCATAAGCTTCGCTGCTGATAAAGAAATCTTCGTCAATACCACTTCGCTCCAAAATGTTTTCCCAATTTTGTGCCCCGTAATTCTCGGTAACTAAATCTTGTATGGCTTTATTTACTATTCCGTACATTGTTAAAGTATATTGCTAAATTAGTTCATTACAACTCCAGTAATCTACAAGTCGTTTAATTCTGTCCAGGTAATCATCATATTTCAATGGTTTTAAAATATATCCAGCAATGCCAATTTTATAGCATTCTAAAATATCTTTTTGATTGCCTGAAGTTGTTAAAATAATAGAAGGTATGTATTTTAAAATTTTATCATTTTTTAAAATGGCAAGAAACTCTAATCCATTTAATTTTGGCATATTTAAATCCAAAACTATAATGTCGGGAATATTTTCTTTTACTTTTAGTATCTGCAGTGCATCTTCACCATTATTGGCTTCTGTGATTTTGTGGTTTAATGCCAACGCTTTTAAAACCCTTTTGAATTTCATTACTTCGATAGTATCGTCTTCGATTAGAAGTATATTTAGTGATTTTATCATTTTGTACAGTGATGTTGGTAAACCTTTGAATTTGATAATAATTGCGGTACAGCTTATTTTTTCTTTTATAAAGACTACATAAAGCCCAAAATTTCTCGCTTCAAATTATCGTATTCACCTTGCAGAATCAAACCATTGTCTAATAGTTTTTTATAATTCTGCAATTTCGCAAATAATTCGTCTTGAGTCAATTCTCCCATTCCTTTTTCATTTGCGTTTAAAGTTGTTGCTATTGGTTCTTCATACGAAGATTGATTATATATAGGAATAATTTCTGCAAAATTAGTAACTTCTTCGGTGGGCATTTCTTCTTCGGTTTCAAATTCTTCAACAACTTCAATTGGAGTTATTAAATTTGGTGCATTTACAGTCGGATTTTTTAACAAATCCAATTGTTCTTTCGCAAAAGTATATAATTTCCGCGCTTGATTTTTAGGTAAATAATCAACGGTATGGGTTAATTCTGATTTCGTAGAAAATGTAAAATCAGAACCTAAAATTCCCTCTTTCACAAAACTTGCTTCAATATCGTCCCAATCATAATCCATAAACTCCATTGACAAACCTAAATTTTTTGGTTTGCATAAGATGATTCGTTTATTGGTAACAACAATACTTTCCGGAAGAATCGTTACAGCAGGTTTTTTTTGAACAGCAATGTATCCTATTTCTTCGTTGGACATAAGTAGATTTTCCAATTTAGAAGTTATTTTTTCTATTGCTTTTGGATCCTGGTCTTCGTTTAATATTTTTTTTAAATTGTCTATCATTTATGTTGAACTTGTTTTAGTATCTTTCAATACAAATTATTTTATGCTTCACGTTTCACAAAAGTAATGCCTAATCTTGGATTTCTAGAATTTCAGCTTGCATTTTTTTGGTCAAACTTTTGAAGACCAAATCGTAAGAGTGATTAATTAATTCGCAAATCATTTTGTCGGTAACATCACTGTTAAAATGGATTGTATTCCAGTGTGTTTTGCTCATGTGCCAGCCAGGGTTGATGGCTTCATATGTTGCTCGGAGCTCATTCGCTCTCTCTGGATCACATTTCAAATTGATACTGGCATTTTCATTTTCCCATTCTTTTAAGGAAGTCAAAGCAAACATTTTTCCTCCCACTTTAAACACCAAAGTGTCTTCATCAAAAGGAAAATGTTCCGTTACAGCTTTTTGAGAAAGACAAAATTCGTAAAGTTGTTGGATGTTCATATTTTCAAAATTAATTAAATTTTATGAATTGTAGAACTTGTTTTGAATTTAAAAAATGTTAATTTTAACAAAATTTTAATTTTATTCTTTTTCAATGCAAAATCATATCTCTAAAAATCAGCTGTTTGATGTTTTTTCTTCTGTAAATTCTAAAGAAATCCCATTTATCAATCAAGAAGAATACTTGGTTAATGGAGCATTCAAACCTTGGAAGGGTCCTTTCAACGAAATCCATTCCGCTATTTGTAAACCATCAAACGATGAAAAATTAGAACGCATTTTAATTGGTAAAATTCCTAAAACTGGTTTACCTGAAGCACTGGAATGTTTAGAAAGTTCCGAAAAAGCTTATGACAATGGTTTCGGAGAATGGCCAATGCTTTCAGTTGAAAAACGAATTCACCATGTAGAACATTTTGTTGGTGAAATGCTAAACTTGAGAACAGAAGTAGTCAATTTATTGATGTGGGAAATTGGAAAATCTGAAAAAGATTCTGAAAAAGAATTTGACAGAACCATAAAATACATTTACGACACGATTGAATCTTTAAAAAAATTAGAACGAAAATCGGCCAGTTTTACCATCGAAGAAGGTGTTATTGGTCAAGTTCGTCGATCACCACTTGGAATAACATTGTGTATAGGGCCATATAATTATCCGTTGAACGAAACGTATACTTTGTTAATTCCAGCCTTAATTATGGGCAACGTAATCATGTTTAAACCACCTAAGCATGGATGTTTGTTACACTATTGTTTGTCAAAAGCAATAGAAAAAAGTTTTCCTAAAGGTGTTGTGAACTATCTTTACGGAAAAGGAAGTGAAATTGTTCAACCTTTAATGAATACCGGTAAAATCAATGTTTTAACTTTAATTGGATCGAGTAAAGTAGCTTCGGATATCAAAAAAGCGCATCCAAAAGTAAACCGTTTGCGCGCCATTTTAGGATTAGATGCCAAAAATCCAGCCATTGTTTTAGAAAATGCCAATTTAGAAAATGCAGTAGAAGAATGCGTTTTAGGAAGTTTGTCATTCAATGGTCAAAGATGTACCGCATTGAAAATTTTATTTGTTCATGAAAACGTAAAAGATGAATTTATAAAAAAATTCTGTGAGAAAGTTGACGCCTTAAAATTTGGAATGCCTTGGGACGAAAAAGTGCAAATTACACCATTGCCAGAGGAAGATAAATTTAAGTATTTAAATGATTGTATAGCCGATGCAGAAAGCAAAGGAGCAAAAATCATGAATCAAAACGGTGCTGTTCAAAATGGATCTTTGTTTTTTCCGGCGGTAATGTATCCAGTTAGTGAAGGCATGAAATTGTATCGCGAGGAGCAATTTGGACCAATTGTTCCAATTGTTACTTTCAACGATTTGCAAGAACCGATTGATTATATGATAACTTCTAATTATGGTCAACAAGTGAGTATTTTTGGAACCGATGCAAAAGAAATTTCGCATTTAATTGATGGATTAGTCAACCAAGTTTCACGTGTTAACTTGAATGTTCAGTGCCAACGCGGACCAGATACTTTTCCATTTACAGGTCGCAAAGATTCTGCAGAAGGAACACTTTCGGTTTATGATGCACTGCGCTCTTTTTCAATTAGAACTGTTGTTGCAACTAAAGAAAACAAGGAAAACAAGGCCATTATCAATGAAATTGTAACCGAAGGGGAGTCTAATTTTTTATCAACGAAGTTTATTTTTTAATTTTTAATTTTCAGTTTTCATTCAAGTTTTTTTGTAAACAGCGAACGAAAACTGAAAACTAATTAATGAATTTTGTATAGAACGGGCTTGCTTGGACTAGCATCATTTTCAAAAGAAGCGATTTGCAAATTCAAAATATAACTGCCATCTGCGACTTGATTTTCAACATAAATCATTTCTGTAATGGTGCAATTTAATCTTGCATCACTATTTAAATGTTCGGTGTTTTTTACATTCCAAAATGCTTTGTGAGCTAATAATTTGCCTTCATCTTCTTCTCTATCAACACTTGGTAAATCAATCAGCAAATGTTGAATGCCGATTTCTCGAATATAAATCGCTGCCGCTTCGGTTAAATAAGCTGGATTGGAATTCGAATAATTCTTCGATTTTTTAGCGTCAGAATTAGGTAAAGTTCTAATAATTAAAGCTTCTGGAAATTTCCCATTCAAAAGATTTTCAATTTGATCTTTGGTAATAATTAAGTCATTATCTAAAATTGCGGGTTCAACAGATATTAATTCTGCAAAAAAGAAAAACTGTTTCAAACATTGATTAATGCTATAAAAATCATGTGTAATATGTCCTAAACATTCGGTGTGCGTTCCGTGTCCGTGCGGATTAAAAAAGATGTTATTGAAATTGGTTGAACTTCCTTCACTCACTTTTCCAATCCAATCACCAAATTTCACTGGTTCAATTGCAGGTTTTTCAATGTACCACGCAATTGGATTTTCATTCGTATTAGACAAAGGAATGGAAATATCAATCGGATTTGATAAGTCGATTTGGAAGTTTTGGATTATTGCTTTCATTTTTTAACCGCAAGGTGCGCAAGGTTTTACGCAAGGTGCGCTAAGATTTTAAAGATTATTTACTACTCGTCTTATTCCGTTTTTAATCAAATTTACATTGAAATTGATTAACATTCCAAGTTTGCAATTAGTTAATTTTAAATAAGTTAAAAGTTGAGCAAAATGAATATCATTTAATGCTTCAACAGATTTTATTTCTAAAATAAGTTTATTTTCAACAATAATATCAATTCTATAGCCAATATCTAATCTCACTTCTTCATATACTATTAGTAGTGCTTTTTGTTTTTGGATAGCAAGGCCTGTTTTTTTTAATTCATAGAAAAGGCACTCTTCATAAGCGCTTTCCAATAACCCAGGTCCTAAATTTTGATGAACTTTCAAAGCACAATCAAACACGATTTTTGATAACTCATTTTCTGTCATGACTTATTTTAACAACTATTCTTACTTATCACATCCAAGCGTTGAGCCTAATTATATAATGCTTAAAATTTAATACCATGCGAACTTAGCGTAAATCTTTGCGGCCTTTGCGGTTAAACTAAACCAAATTTACTAAAAACAAATCACTTGCAATTCCATCGCACAAAAATTTACCTTTTGGAGTGGGTTTTAAAATTTCGTTTTCTATAAAAAGAAAATCATCATTGATAAATTTCAAGGCGTGTTTGCGGATATATTCCAAATAAAAACTCCCAAATTCCCTTTCAATTCTGTCTAAAGAAATTCCCCAAATGGTGCGCAAACCAGTCATTACATATTCGTTGTATCGGTCTGTTTTTGTGAGGATTTCACTTTCAGACGGCAACTTGTTCTCGTCAATTGATTTTAAATAAGTGGAATTATTAGATACATTCCAACTGCGTTTTTCGCCATCAAAACTGTGTGCCGAAGGCCCAATCCCGATGTATTTTTTCCCTAACCAATAGGCGGAATTGTTTCTAGAAAAGTAATTTTCCTTTCCGAAATTGGATAATTCATAATGAATAAGACCATTTTCTTCTAGTTTTTTTACCAAAATAGAGAAGTGTTCGGCTGCAATTTCATCTTTTGGAGCAGCAATTTCTCCGTTTTCAATCAGTTTTTTCAGAGCTGTTTTTGGTTCAACGGTTAAAGCGTAACTCGAAATATGAGGAATTCCGAATGAAAGCGCGGTTTCAATATTTTCGGCCCATTTTTCATTTGAAAGTCCCGGAATCCCATAAATTAAATCCACAGAAATATTGTCGAAATACTGCGTTGCAATTTGCAAGCATTTTTTTGCTTCCTCCGCATTATGGGCGCGATTCATCATTTTCAAATCTTCTTCAAAAAAAGATTGAATTCCTATCGAAAGTCGGTTTATCCCAATTTTCGAGAGTTGAATTAAATATGCTTCAGATAAATCATCGGGATTGGCTTCGAGTGTAATTTCAGGATTTTGAGCTACATTATAATTATGGTAAACGGAATCAATCAACAATTTAATTTCAGGAATTTGCAATCTACTTGGTGTTCCACCACCAAAATAAATGGTTTCAACAACTTCCCCTTGAAACTCACTTTTGCGCATTTCAATTTCTTTAGCCAAAGCAATAACCATTTCCTCTTTTTTCTTCATTGAAGTAGAAAAATGGAAATCGCAGTAGTTACAAGCTTGTTTGCAAAATGGGATATGGATGTAAATGCCGCTCATTGATTAGTGTTCAGATTTAAAAAGTATTCAGTGTTCAGTTTTTATTGTTTAGATTGAAAAGTGTTCAGTTTTAAGTTTTTTAGTGTTAAGTTTTTAATTTTTAGTGTTCAGTAATTTGGTGTTCAGTTTAAAAGCTTAAAGTTTTTGGTTTTTAGTGTTCAGTGTTCAGATTTAAATAGTGTTCAGCAGTAACTTTTTTAATAATTAGTTAATAAAACTTTTAATTTGAGTGGTTTCAAGTATTGTTATATTTAAATGAAGACTAAGCAAATGAAGACTGTGACTGTATAAATGAGCACTAATCAACTGAACAGTGATCACTTTATTATCATTCCTTTTTAACGCCAAATTTTTCTGAATTTAATAACATATAATTTATTAATTTTCCAACTTCGATACTTTCAAATAGCAATTCATTATAGGTTTCGTTAGATATATATTTACATGAAGCAGCAAATTCCAACCAAACTTGGGTTTCCGAATTCTCACCATCAGAATCTGTTAATTTACTATAAAAATGTTTTGGATAAACCCGCTTTCTGTAAGCTTCAGCAATTGTGGCTGGAACGCTCCTAGAACTTCGTCTGATTTGAGCAGATAACGAATATATTTCTTCTTTCGGAAATGTTTTTGTTATTTCAAAAATTTTCATTGCTAATGC
>CALPKO020000009.1 GCA_943324165.2 Bdellovibrio sp. ZAP7
GTTTAACAACGTTATTGACCTTACATTGCTATGCGCAAACGGATGCAAAGCAAAATCAAGATTTTACAAAATATAAAAATTCAATTTCTGCTTTAGATTTAAAAAATCACCTGACGATTGTTGCTTCAGATGAAATGGAAGGTCGAGAGACAGGTTCTCTTGGGCAAAAAAAAGCCGGTAAATACTTGATTGAACAATACAAGAAAAACGGAATTTCTTCTACAAAAGCTACAAAAGATTTTTACCAAAAAGTGCCAGCTGCTTTTATGAATAAGGAAGACAACGAAAACCTCCCAGATTCGGAAAATATTTTGGCGTTTATCAAAGGTTCGGAAAAACCAGATGAAATTGTGGTAGTTTCTGCCCATTACGATCATGTTGGAATTAAAAGAGGAGAAATTTATAATGGTGCCGATGATGATGGTTCGGGAACTGTAGCTTTGTTGGAAATCGCACAAGCATTTCAATTGGCAAAAAAAGATGGTTTGGGACCGAAACGTTCTATTTTATTTCTCCATGTAACGGGCGAAGAACACGGATTGCATGGCTCAAGATACTATTCTGAAAACCCGGTTTTTCCTTTAAAAAATACCATTGCCGACGTAAATATCGATATGATTGGGCGAAGAGACAGCAACCACAAAGATTCAAATAATTATATTTATTTAATTGGTTCCGATTATTTGTCCACCGATTTATATAACATTTGCGAAGAAGCTAACAAAAAATCCGTCAACCTAACAATCGATTACACTTTTAACGACAAAAATGATCCTAACAGATTTTATTATCGTTCAGACCACTACAATTTTGCAAAAAACGGCATTCCATCTGTGTTTTTATTCAATGGTGTTCATGCTGATTATCACCAAAAAACAGATGAAGTTTCAAAAATTGAATTTGATGCTTTGTGCAAACGAACACAACTTGCTTTTGCAATTGCTTGGGATTTGGCCAATAGAGCCAATCGTCCGGTTGTGGATAAAGAAGATGGGAGGTAATACATTATATGAAAAGTTGCTAATTAAATTTTCCCGTAATACATTGCCTTGACAATTCCATCAGCGAGTCCAATTTTTGGAACATAAATATTCCTTGCACCACTCCATTTCATGGCGTTGAGATAAATCCTTAATGCTGGAATAATTACATCGGCACGGTCTGGATTAAGTCCTAACTCTGAAATTCTTTGTTCGTAGGAAAGTGCATTTAAATTGGTGTATTGTGCATTCAAATATATATACGAAAGTGGTTTTTCATTTTGTTTACCAGACATTTTAAAAAGCTTGTTGATGTTGCCACCCGACCCAATCAATGTTACGTTATCAAACTCTTCTGTATTTTGTTTTATCCATTTTTCGATTTCATGCCAAACTATTTCACCTACCATATTGTTTAGTAATCGAACGGTTCCTACTTTAAATGATTTGGAGATAATCATTTTGCCATCAGAAAATAAAGAAAATTCTGTACTACCGCCACCGACATCTACGTAAAGATAGTTGTGTTCTGTTTTTAGTAAATAGTGTAAGTCAGTCGATGCAATGATTGCGGCTTCTTTTTTACCGTCAATAATTTCGATTTTTACATCTGCTTTTTTCTTAATTATTTCTACCACTTCCTTTCCATTATAGGCTTCTCTCAAGGCAGATGTAGCGCAAGCCATATATTTTTCTACCTTATGTACTTTCATTATAAGTTTAAAAGCTCTCATCGCATCGACCATTCTGTCGATATTCTCTTCGGTGATTTCACCCACCGTAAATGCATCTTGCCCCAAACGAATCGGTACACGCACTAATGAACTTTTGCTGAATTGAGTTTCTTTTCCATTTTCTTCGATGATATTGGCTACCAACAATCGCATTGCATTCGACCCGATGTCAATTGCTGCATATTTTTTAATTTTTATCATTTTGAAAATTGGTATTTTACTTTTAAAAAACCCATGAAATGGTTGCTTTAAACTTTATTTTTATAATAATTATAGGTTTCCAATTGTGCTCTAAATACTGGATTATCGCCGCGCACTCTGTATTTGTTATCTAATTTTCCCGAATGCAATCTTGCTTTTACATTTCCTTTCCAACCCACATCAAAACTATCAATAAGTTCTTTTTTTACATCCGGATCATAGATCGGACAACTTACTTCTACCCGACCATCTAAATTGCGTGTCATAAAATCGGCAGATGAAATAAAAGCTTCAGGATTACCACCATTCGCAAAAATATAAACCCTTGAATGTTCTAAATAATTATCAACAATACTTATGGCTTCAATATTTTCACTCATCCCTTTAACTCCTGGAATTAAAGAACATATTCCACGGATTTGCAATTGAATTTTTACGCCCGCTCTGCTTGCTTCATACAATTTATTAATCGTTTTTATATCTGATAAGCTATTCATTTTCAATTTAATGAATGATGGATTTCCCAATTTCGCATACATCATTTCTCGGTCTATTAATCGGTAAAATCGTGTGCGTGTGTAATGTGGAGAAACAATCAAATGTTTGTACCGGTGCAATCTGTAGTTGACATCAAAAAAATCAAAAACCTTAGAAACGTCTTTCAAAATTTGTTGATGCGCTGTAAAAAGGGTTACATCGGTATAAATTTTTGCTGTTGATTCGTTAAAATTTCCGGTAGAAATTAACCCATATTTTTTGAGAACGCCATTTTCCATTCTTTCAATCAAGCATATTTTGCTGTGTACTTTCAAACCTTTAATACCAAAAATCAGCTCAATTCCTTCAGTTTGCATTTGCTCGGAATACGAAATGTTGCTGGCTTCGTCAAAACGCGCTTGCAATTCAATTTGAACAGTCACTTTTTTACCGTTTTTCGCAGCATTTATAAGTGAACTTATCACTTGCGAATTTTTTGCCAAACGGTACAAAGTGATTTTTATGGTCGTTACTTTTGGATCTAAAGCGGCTTCACGCAAAAATTTTATGATGTACGAAAAAGACTGGTAAGGTGCATTGACCAAATAATCCTTTTCACTGATTTTTTCTAAAATACTGCCTTCTAAACTCAATCCTTTAACGGGAAGTGGCGGGTTTTGTTGGTATAACAAATCAAATCTTCCCAAATTTGGAAAGTCCATATAATCGCGGCGATTGTGGTAACGACCTCCTGGAATTATACTATCTGTTGCATCAATGTGCATTTTTGAAAGGAAGAAATTCAAAGTGTCTTTTGCAATTTGATCATCATAAACAAAACGAACGGGTTCGCCAATTCTTCTGTCTTTTACACTAGTTGCAATTTTTTCAAGCATGCTTTTGGTCAAATCACTATCGATTTCAAGTTGCGCATCTCTGGTAATTTTTATCATGTGTGCTTGAATGCTTTCGTAATCAAAAATATTGAATATATTATTTAGGTTATTACGGATAACATCATCAACCATAATGATATACTGCTTATCATTATCGGAAGGCAACACCACAAATCGATTGATTGTTTTTGGGATTTCTATAACGGCATACCTAACTTCAGGTCTTGGTTTAACCAGATTTAAAATAGAAGGTTTCGTTTTTGGTTTCATTACTAATTTAACCGCCAAATAACCCAAACTGTCTTTCAGGGTAGGAAATTCTGCCAAATCGTTCAAGATGATAGTAACTAAAGCAGGACTAACGCGTTGGATAAAGAAATCATTCACGAATTCTTCTTGTGCCTTAGTCATTTGTTTTTCGTTGATGCGAAAAATGTTCTCGCTTTCTAGCGCTTTTTCAATTTTATTTAAAATGTTTAGACTCTCCGCTTGTTGTTTGATTACAATTGTGGTAATCTCTTTTAACAAATTTTCTGCCGTAACGCCGCCTAAAAGTTTTTCGCCAGTAATGCCCGACAAACTCAATCTTCTGATTGCAGCAAATCGAACCCTAAAAAACTCGTCTAAATTGTTTGAAAAAATCCCAATGAAACGAAGTCTATCCAGTAATGGAACATTTTCATCAGCCGCTTCTTGTAAAACCCTAGCATTAAAACAGAGCCAACTTTTTTCTCTGTCTGTATAAGTATTTTCTACCATTTCTATTTAAAATCTTTAGGAAAAATAGTTTTAATTGTCTTACCATTTTTAAGGTTGTCCCAAGCGTTGCCTTCAAATTCAATTGAAACCATTCCTGAGGTTGGAACGTTAAAAATTTCAGTGTTGCCAAATTTATTAACAAAATCTGTTATTGCCTCATTGTGACCAAAAAGAATAACACAATCATAAAGATCATTGCAATTTTTAACAATTTTTTCAAGTTGACTGGCTTCAAAAGTGTATAAATCATCCTTAAAAATGATACTTTCTAACGGACAAGAAAAGGTTTGTGTAAAAATCATTGCGGTTTCTCGGGCTCTTTTTGCAGTACTACTCCAAATCACAAATGTTTTTGGCAAATGTTCAATTGTCTGTTGAGCAACAAAATGAGCATCTAAAATTCCACGATTTGTCAATGGCCTATCTTTGTCTTGTAAAGGCGCTTCCCAATTGGATTTTGCATGTCGAATCAAGATTAGATTTTTCATTTTAATATTTGTTGTTTTGCAACCCTAAATATCGGAAAATAAATTGAATTTAAATTCAAAAACGAGATAAAATCTTAATAATCTTTGATTATGGTGACAAACGCTCGATTTTGAAAGTGGCATCGCTGTTCAATTGATACCGAATTCTATCATGTAAACGATTGGGTCTGCCTTGCCAAAACTCCAATGCTATCGGTCGAACTAAAAATCCTCCCCAATTTTCTGGGCGAGCAATTGGTTTGTTTTGGTATTCCTTTTCAAGTGATTTTAGTTTTTCTTCTAAAACTGCTCTTGAGGCAATTACTTCACTTTGGTTGGAAACAACAGCACCAAATTGACTTCCTTTTGGACGACTTGCAAAATACAAATCTGACGAATGTTCATCTAATCGCTCGGCAACTCCTTTTATGATTACTTGCCTTTCAAGACTTTCCCAAAAAAAAGACAAACAAACATTTGGATTTTTTGCAATTGCTTTTCCTTTTTCGGAATCGTAATTGGTATAAAACACAAATCCATTTTCATCAAATTTTTTCAACAAAACTACCCTGGCTTTCGGAAAACCATCTGAGCCGAAAGTCGAAACGGTCATGGCGTTTACTTCCTCATTGCCTTTTAAATCTTCCATTTGCGTAAACCATTGTTGAAACAATTCGATTGGATTTTCAGGAAGCTGATTTTCAACTAACTCGTTTTTATCGTAAGATTTTCTGTAATTACTTAAATCATTCATAGTTAGTAATTTAATTGTATTATAATTCAAAAGTTTTTCCGTCATCGGCTAAATGAACATTTGTGAAAATGGTTGCTGCTTCTTCTTTAAAAAGTTCAATATTGTCATAACGAGTTGAAAAATGCCCTAAAATCAATTGTTTCACATTGGCTTTTGCAGCAATTGTTGCCGCTTGCTTTGCGGTGCAATGCATTGTTGTTCCTGACTTTTCAACTTCAGATTCTAGAAAAGTCGCTTCGTGGTACAAGACATCTACGTTTTCAATGATTGGTATGATCGCCTCATTATAAACCGTATCGGAACAAAACGCATAACTCTTAGGCGCCATTGGATCAAAAGTCAATTGGCTATTTTCGATAATTTTTCCATCGTCTAAAGTAATGTCTTTTCCGTTTTTTATATTTTGATAATAACAAGTATCTATTTTGTAGTTTTCAACGGCTACAACATTCAGTTTTCGTTCACCTATTTTTTCTCTAAATAAAAAACCATTCGTGTAAACCCTGTGTTTTAAAGGAATGGTGTGCACTGAAACTTTTTTATCTTCATATATCAATTCACTTTCAGTCGCTGTTAATTCATGGAAAAACAACCCAAAGTTGGTGTATGAACCGGCGAGTTTAAATTGCAAAAGTATTATCTCCTTGATGCCTTTTGGACCATAAATATGTAAATCGGTGGTTCTATTCAGCAGCATAAAGGTAGAAACTAAACCTACTAATCCGTAAAAATGATCACCGTGCAAGTGCGAAATAAAAATGTGGTTGATTTTAGAAAATTTAATTTTATTCCGCCTTAATTCAACTTGCGTTCCTTCGCCGCAATCAATTAAAAAAAGCCGGTTTTGAATGTCTAAGATTTGTGCTGTCGGATTGGTAAATGTTCTTGGAGTGGCTGCGTAACAACCTAATATGGTTAATTTCATTTAATTTTTTGTAATGTCTTTCGTGTTCAATGGCAATTTCAATATCAAGTTCAATGGCAAGTTCAATGGCAAGTTCAATGTCAAAAATCCTAATTCTAAAATTATAAATCCTAAATGTAAAATCCTAATTCTAAAATCCTAATTCTAAAATCCTAATTCTAAATTCTAAATTCTAAACTCTAAACTCTAAACTCTAAATTCTAAAATCTAAATTCTAAAACCCTAAATCCCTCTCAATTTCGTCCATTTCAATAATGTCGTGTGCTTCTAATCGAGAAGGAACGACCACAAGTTTATCAGAACATTTATTAAAATCTATGTCTTGTGCCACAATAACAAAAGATTTTTTAGCTTTCTTGTGGGTTTTGGATAAGTTTAAAAAAGAATTTATGTCTTTAACAGATAATGCTTTATGGTGCGTCATGTCAACAATAATATTCTTTTCTTCAAAAGTTTTGTATTCGTGGGTGAGTTTCATCAAAAAAACCATTAAATCATAGCTAGTATCTTTAATGATCGTGGTGTGACCTTTTTGTTCTACTTTCATATTGATGCTTCTTTTCGGTTAATATTGGCTAAGTTAATGAATTTTAAAATCAATTTAAGCTTTTTTAGAAAGACTTAGTCATTTATTTATCACGCATTCGTTACAATTATAATCGACATCATTTCAATTTAGTTTTTAAAACTTAGACCAACTGTTTTATGCTCCCTTTAGCAGCTGGGAATATCGAGAACTTTTGAAAACTAAAACCCCAAACCCAACCTTGCGTCACTTCGAGTGATTTTCTGTTTTAAAAATGCTAGTTTTTAGAACAGAAAATATTATCGAGAACTTTTGAAAACCTAAAAAATACTACTTTTAAGGTTCTCAATACAATTTTATAAAACAAAAATTAGCATTTTTATTTTATAAAATCACTCGAAGTGACGTTAGTGCAAAATTTCAAATTCCTTTTACGGTTCTCAATACAATTTTATAAAACAAAAATTAGCATTTTTATTTTATAAAATCACTCGAAGTAACGATAATGCTAAGATTCAGCAATAAAATAACAAAAACAAAAGTTAAACCTATTTGATTTTACTAGCCAAAAGATAAATCACTGCCATGCGAATAGCAACGCCATTTTCTACTTGACGGAGGATGACGGATTGTTGGGAATCCGCGACATCGCTAGTAATTTCAACACCTCGGTTGATTGGTCCTGGGTGCATAATGACGATTTCTTTGTTCAAACTGTCCAAAAGTGCTTTGTCCACTCCGTATTGTTGTGTATATTCTCTGGTAGAAGGAAAATAATTGATTTCCATTCTTTCGTTTTGAACCCGAAGCATATTGGCGACATCGCACCATTCTAGGGCTTTGCGCAAATTAGGTTCAACGGTCACGCCAAGACTTTCGATGTGTTTTGGAATCAACGTTTTTGGACCACAAACTTTCACTTCTGCTCCTTGCATTTGCAGCGCATAAATATTAGAAAGTGCTACCCGTGAGTGCAAAATATCGCCTACTATCACTACTTTTTTTCCAGCTACTTCGCCCAATTTTTCTCTAATTGAATAACTGTCTAACAAACCTTGTGTTGGGTGTTCGTGTGCACCGTCGCCCGCATTGATGATACAGGCCTTTACGTTTTGAGATAAGAAGTAAGCTGCTCCAGGACTAGAATGTCTCATTACTACCATATCTACCTTCATGGCCAAAATGTTATTGACGGTGTCTATGAGTGTTTCTCCTTTTTTGACTGAAGATTGGGCTGCCGAAAAACTCAACACATCGGCAGACAAACGTTTTTGAGCCAATTCAAAGGATAACTTGGTGCGGGTACTGTTCTCGAAAAAAATGTTTGCTATGGTAACATCGCGCAAGGAAGGAACTTTTTTAATAGGTCGGTTGATGACTTCTTTGAATTGATCCGCAGTTTCAAAAATAAGGTCAATATCGTTTTTATTGATATATTTTATTCCTAATAAATGATTTACGCTTAGTTCGTTCATGGCTAATTGTTAGTTGGTTCTTGTTTGGTTGGCACTAAAAAAACTGCATCTTCGCCTTCATTTTCTTTCCAGCTTACTATTACTTTTTCATTATTGATGGCATCTACTTGACGTCCACGGTAATCGGGTTGGATGGGCAAATGGCGGCTAAAGCGGCGGTCTATTAAAACTAAAAGTTCTATTTCTGCCGGTCTTCCGAAAGATTGAATAGCGGTTAACGCCGAGCGAATGCTGCGACCCGTGTATAAAACATCATCAATGAATATGACTTTTTTGTTTTCTACTAAAAAATCAATTTTGGTTTGATTGGCTTCTAGTGGTTTTTCTGTACGGCGAAAATCATCTCTAAAAAAAGTGATGTCGAGGTAACCCAAAGCGATTTTGTTAGTATTGTACTTGGTTTCTAAAAGGTTTTTGATCCTTTCCGCTAAATAAGTGCCGCGGGGTTGGATGCCTATCAAAATGGTATTTGAAAAATCGAGGTGTTTTTCGATTAACTGACAAGCCAATCGATTTAAAATGATGTCGACTTCTTTGGAAGTAAGCAATATTTTTTGGCTCATGTCTTTTTTCGATTTTGAAATACAAATATAGGCTTTTCCATTTAGTTAGTGAAATTATTAATCTAATATTTGACAAAGCAATGATTTACAATTTATAAAGAAACGTCCACCAATTACACCAATTATCACAAATTAAAAATTTACACATATTTAATCTGCCTAGTCAGATTTTGTGAAATTAATCATAGATAAAAAATCTGTGTTAATTTGTGAAATTAGTGGTTGAAAAAATAAATTTTCTTATTGATCTATTTTTAAACTTACAGTATTAAAAGTTTCTTTTTTTATTCAATTCTTCAATGTTTTCAATTTCTTCAGCTGGAATTACTTTCAGAAAAGAAGCATGTTGTTCGATGGCGTATTCTACTTTTTCGACAATTTTCTCAATGGTATCCTTTTCATAATCAAAAACTAACGGCTCTTTTATCGTAAAGGATTGCAAAATGCCTTTCTTTTTCATTCTCAGTCCTTTTTTGTCAAAGGAACGTCTAAATCCATCAATAACAATCGGCACCACAATTGGCTTATAGGTTTTGATAATGTGCGCTGTTCCTTTGCGAACGGGTTTAAAAGATTTTGTAGTGCCTTGTGGAAAGGTAATCACCCAGCCATCATTCAATGCAATGCGGATGTTCTCGGTGTCATTGGGATTGACTTCTCGCTTTTCGGTGACGTCTTTTCCTTGAGCGCGCCATGTTCTTTCTACTGTAATTGCCCCAACATAAGCCATGATCCTTGGTAAAAGTCCGGATTCCATGGTTTCTTTTGCGGCAACATAATAAATATTCATTTTGGGTTGCCAAATGTAACCCAGGTTTTTGATAGTATCTTCTCTGCCTTTCAAGCTTGCATTGAAAACATGGAACATTGCCACTACATCCGCAAAATAGGTTTGGTGATTGGAAATAAAAAGCACATTCGTATCGGGTAAACCTCTTATAATTTCTGAACCATCAATTTGCAATTCGTTAAAACCCCTGTACCGACGGTGCGTCAACACCGCGAAGATACGGATCAGCCACTTTTTTATAAAGAGCAGGTGGCCAAAAGGATTTCGTTTGAATAATCACATAATTGTTTTTTAAGTACCTGCAAATATAGGCATTGGAAATTGTTTTTGCTAAGTACTGTTTCGATAAATTTATGGCAGGTCTAAAATAGCTACTCGTAATTCACTTAATATCATGGCGGTAGCGCCCCAAACAAAATGATTGTCGATATTGAAACCCGGTACTTCCAATTGTGGGTTGTATGCCGTTGCAATGGTTCGGATTTCTAAAATACTGTCTTGTAAAAAAGCAGCCATTGGCAACTCGATTATTTTCACCACTTCTCGCTCGTCAGGGATAAATTGTAGTTCGTTGTGGCTAATGCCTAAAAACGGAAAAACTTTAAAATTACTTGGTGGAATGTATATTTCGCTGAAATCTCTAATGATTTCAATTTGGTGCTCGGCAATACCTATTTCCTCAAAGGTTTCTCTCAAAGCGGTTTGTTGGTAAGAAGCATCTGTTTGTTCTACTTTGCCGCCCGGAAAAGCCACTTGCGAAGAATGCACGCCTTCGTAGCTATTTCTTAGGATCAAAACCAAATGTGCTTGCTTGTCTTTGGGATAAAGCAACATCAAAACCGAAGCTAATTTGGGCGTAACATTTTTAAAATCGGTGTTTTCTAAAGCTATTTTTCTATCTTGAGGCGCCATTTTTAGGTGGGCTTCTACTCCCAAAAGCGTTGCTGCTTTTATTTTTGGTAATAAGGAAAGAAAATATTGAAAATCCATTTATCAAAGGCTATTTTTGTAAAATCAAATTTATCACTAATATTGTGAAGAGCAACTAAAATTTTATTGTTATCAAATGTACAGCAAAAAAGAAAATCAAGATTTAAAAAGGGCATTTTGGATTGCATTTGCCGACAAATATCCGAAAAAGTGGCTTTTGTATGATACAAAAATCAAAGACTTCTCTTTTAAATTTTATGTTGATAACAAAAAAGCGCAGGTTTTGATTGACATTGAACCCCGCAACAACGAAAAGCGCATTGCTTATTTTGAGAAATTAACTGCTTTAAAGTCGATTTTAGAGGACGAATTTGTAAAAGATTTGGTTTATGAGCAGGATTTTCTATTAGACAATACCAAAATCATTAGCCGGGTTTGGATTGAACTGTCCGATAAGGGCTTTAGTAACCAAAACAATTGGGATTTGATTTTTGATTTCTTTCATGATAAGATGACGCAACTGGAGCTTTTCTATTTGGAATATGATGAGTTTATAAAGGACATTGAAGTTTAAGATGTAATTGTCAAAAACTAAAAGTTAGCCACAAATTTCACGAATTATCACGAATTAAAAATTACCCTAATTCATATGTCCTGAGTAGAATTAGTGTAATTAAAAATGAAATTAAAATTTGTGGACATTTGTGTAATTTGTGGCAAAAAAATAAATGATGTATTTTTCTACTCGCTTAGATTAAATAAAATCAAAATCTATTGCAACTTTGCCGCATGATTCATGATTAAAGTGAAGCCACAAATTTCACGAATTATCACAAATTCAAGAAAGTGCAGAAAATTTGTGGACATTTGTGTAATTTGTGGCAAAAAGAATAAACGATTTATTTTTCTATGCGCTGGGATTAAATAAAATCAAAATCTGTCATAACTTTGCTGCATGATTTACAACGATACCATAGTTGCACTTGCAACACCTTCTGGAGCTGGAGCTATTGCCGTGATTAGGATTTCTGGTGCCAATGCGCTAGACATTGCGAATTCGGTTTTTGTTTCGCATAAGGCAAAAGAACTGCTGAAACAAAAATCACATACTTTGCATTTGGGCCATATTATGGATGGTGAAAAGGTATTAGACCAAGTTTTGGTTTCTATTTTTAAAGGCAATCATTCTTATACTGGCGAGAATACAGTAGAAATTTCGTGTCATGGTTCTACTTTTATTCAGCAACAAATCATACAATTGCTGTTGCGAAAAGGCTGCCGAATGGCCAATGCGGGTGAATTTACCTTGCGTTCGTTCTTGAACGGCAAAATGGATTTGAGCCAAGCGGAAGCCGTTGCCGATTTGATTGCTTCTGATAACGAAGCCAGTCACCAAATTGCGATGCAACAAATGCGTGGCGGTTTTAGCAACGAATTGCTGCAATTGCGTCAGGAATTATTGAACTTTGCTTCGTTGATTGAACTCGAATTGGATTTTGCGGAAGAAGATGTGGCTTTTGCCGATAGAAGTGAATTTGAAAAACTGGTTGGCAGAATAGAATTTGTGTTGAAACGCTTGATTGATAGTTTTGCGATAGGCAACGTGATTAAAAACGGTATTCCTGTTGCGATTGTGGGTGAACCAAATGTGGGGAAATCAACGCTTTTGAATGCCCTTTTGAATGAAGAGCGCGCCATCGTTTCTGAAATAGCAGGCACTACACGCGACACCATCGAAGACGAATTGGTGATTGGCGGCATCGGTTTTAGGTTCATCGACACGGCTGGTATTCGCACCACCGACGATGTGATTGAAGGATTGGGCATCAAGAAGACGTTTGAGAAGATGGAACAGGCGCAGGTGGTTTTATTATTGGTTGATGGTTATCGGTTGATGGTTGATGGATTAGCAGTTGTTAAAATTGACATTGAAAAAATACGCAATCAGTATCCATTAAAACCAATCGTCGTCATAATCAACAAACAAGATTTAATTCCAACAGAAAATCATACCGTTATCTCCCAAGAACTGACAACCGACAACCATCAACCGACAACCCTATTCATATCCGCCAAAAACAAAATCGGTATCGACCAACTCAAAGCCACCTTGCTTTCGTTTGTGAATACTGGTGCTTTGCGCAACAACGAAACGATAGTAACCAATACAAGGCATTACGATTCTTTGTTGAAGGCGTTGGAAGAAATACAAAAAGTGAGGTTTGGTCTTGCCACTCAACTGTCTAGTGATTTGTTGGCGATTGACATTAGAGAAACTTTGTACCACTTTGGTATGATTACGGGCGAAGTGACCAACGATGAGTTGCTTGGAAACATCTTTGCAAACTTTTGTATCGGGAAATAGATTATTTTAAAATTATCGTTCAAA